>JAUYHB010000001.1 GCA_030690305.1 bacterium
TCTGAAAGCACAGCTATATTAATTATTGGTGATCCCGGAGCGGTATCTATAGTCAGCTGTGATGGAATGATAAAAGTTGGAAGGTTTGCTGTAGAGTTATTACCTGAATTTTGCATGTGATGTAACATAAAAAATAGAAAACCATCTGGGAACCCTGCTATAATAGGGTTTCAGCCAAAACCCACAATTATAAAAGGAGGTACCCAGATGGTAAAACAACGAAAGATGGATAACAGGAAAAGGCGCAACAGTAAAGGGTTTAAAAAGAATCGCGCGGAGGCCAGAAAAATCAATGCCTCGACCGTGTATGAAACCTGTTCGGAGCAGTTGAGCCCATTTGGCGGGCTTTTGGCGCTGATCAAATTTTTCGATCTGGTCAATTTTAAAGAAATCTTTGACTCAGCCTATCAGAAGCCCACGCGGGAGCCCAAGCTGGGAGACCATTTAATGATGGTGGGCATTTTGATGCTACTGTATATCGGGTTTAACCGGATCTGGCACTTTGCCTATATCCGATTGGATGCGATGCTGTGCGGCTTTTTCAGAGTCACGCGGCTTCCTGCGGCCACCACGTTCTGGCGGTATGTAGACAGTCTTGGAATCAATCAGGGCAAATCGTTGCTGAAGGTAATGAGCATTCTTCGTGAGCGGGTCTGGCAGCTTTGCGACATCAGGCTTTGTCAGATCCGGGTCAATATCGATACCACGGTAGAGACCGTCTACGGCAACCAACAAGGGGCGCGCAAGGGGCACAACATAAAGCACCGGGGCAAAAAGGGGTTGCGGCCGATACTGTGCTTTATTGAAGAGACGCGGGAGTATCTGGTCGGAAAGCTTCGCAAAGGGACAACGGTAAGCGGCAAGGAAACAGCGGCCTTTATTTTGAGTATAAAAGAGCATCTGCCCGGTTGTGTTCAGAGTGTTCTGCTGAGAGCCGATGGTGAATTTTTATCCTGGGAAAGCGTTGAGGCAGCCATCAAGACCGGGTTTCGGTTTATCATTGCCAACAAGGGATGCAGCCCGCCCTTTGATCCCGGTAAATGGTATCGGCCCTTCAAACGGCAGGATATTGAATATAACAGCTGCTTGTATCAACCCACCGGTTGGGGATGTGTCTGTCGGTTTGTAGCCATGCGTATACCCAAGGAAAAAAAGAAGGGTTCCAAGCAGCCGATTCAATATATGCTCTTTGAAGACGACAATTACACCTACCGAATTTTCTGTACGGATCTTGCAGGCCAAGCCCATGAGGTCATTGCTGAATATGACAAGCGGGCCGATGTTGAGAATCTGGTGGGTGAAGCCAAGCGTGAAGGCCTTGAGATGATCCCTTCTGCCAAGTTTAAAAGCAACTATGCCTTTTTTCAGGTTGTGATGCTGGCCTACAATATCTGGCGCTATATGAAGATGATTGCAAAGCGGAGCCTGCCAAAGGATCAATCTGAATCCGCCGAGGCGCCAAGCGGTGTTTTAAAAGGGATTGTGGAAAACACGATTCGGATCGCCCGGTTGAAGCTGCTGTTTATCGCCGCCAAGGTGGTCAAGGATGAAAATCGTGACAAGGTCAAATACTCGATCCATGATGTCAGAACGCCGGCAATGATCCACTTGCTGAAATTTTTAGATAAAGTTCGTTCACAGCCCAGACCCTGGCATCAAGCTGGTTTTTGGCCCCAGCGGTTTGTGGTCGCAACTTGAGCAAGAAATTTCTTGCACGATTGAATTTTGATAAAATTTCATGAACTTATGCAGCCGGTGAAAATAATGGATACTTCTTAGAAGACTTGTTCAGGATAGAAGATAGGATAAACAAAACAACTATC
>JAUYHB010000002.1 GCA_030690305.1 bacterium
AATAAAAAAGGCCCCGTAGGGCCTTTTTTAATCAATGCTAATTAAGCAATGATTTTTGATACTACACCCGCACCTACTGTACGGCCGCCTTCACGGATAGCGAAGCGTAAACCTTCGTCCATCGCGATTGGGCAAATCAGCTCAACAACAAACTTCAGGTTGTCGCCAGGCATTACCATCTCTACGCCTTCCGGCAGCTCTACAGCACCCGTTACGTCAGTGGTACGGAAGTAGAACTGTGGACGGTAGCCTTTGAAGAACGGAGTATGACGACCGCCTTCTTCTTTTGACAGTACGTACACTTCGCCTTCGAACTTAGTGTGTGGCTTGATTGAACCCGGCTTCGCCAGTACCTGACCACGCTCTACGTCTTCACGCTTGGTACCACGTAACAAGGCACCGATGTTCTCGCCTGCACGACCTTCGTCTAACAGCTTACGGAACATTTCTACACCAGTACAGGTAGTAGCAACAGTGTCTTTGATACCAACGATTTCTACTGTCTCGCCTACTTTAACGATACCTTGCTCTACACGGCCTGTTACTACAGTACCACGACCGGCAATTGAGAATACGTCTTCGATTGGCATGATGAACGGCTTATCAATAGCACGTACCGGCTCAGGAATGTAAGTATCCAGTGCGTTACCCAGCTCAAGGATTTTTTCTTCCCACGCTGCATCGCCTTCCAGGCCTTTCAGCGCTGAACCACGGATTACAGGCAGGTCGTCACCCGGGAAGTCGTAGTCTGAAAGAAGCTCACGCACTTCCATTTCTACCAGCTCTAACAGCTCTTCGTCATCTACCATGTCACATTTGTTCATGAACACGATGATGTAAGGTACGCCAACCTGACGTGATAACAGGATGTGCTCACGCGTTTGTGGCATCGGGCCGTCTGTCGCCGCTACTACCAGAATCGCGCCGTCCATCTGCGCTGCACCGGTAATCATGTTCTTAACATAGTCGGCGTGACCAGGACAGTCTACGTGCGCGTAGTGACGGCTTGGCGTATCGTATTCAACGTGTGACGTGTTGATCGTGATACCACGGGCCTTTTCTTCCGGCGCCTTGTCAATCTGGTCGAATGCAAATGCCTGACCGCCGTAATGCTTAGCCAGTACGTTTGTGATTGCTGCAGTTAAAGTAGTTTTACCGTGGTCAACGTGACCAATGGTGCCTACGTTTACGTGCGGTTTATTACGTTCAAATTTAGCCTTAGCCATGTATAGACCCTT
>JAUYHB010000003.1 GCA_030690305.1 bacterium
CAGCACGAACAAGGTATGACCACCGAAGATTGGCTCATTTTGGCGATCACTCATCTAGAAAGCACGAATGAGGTTATAGATGACTATCAAGGCAAGGGAAAGATAGCTCGCAACTTCGGCCAATACTTCCCGGTCTCGGGCTGCGTGCCGAGCGCTGGCTGGGGCCGCGGCTATCGCCGGGCGGGCCTCGGCGGGGGTGAGGCGGACGGTCGTGATGACGACGTTGGCGCGCGTTCTGCGGTGAGGGTGTAAAATATATCCTTGGGATTGGGAATTTGGATTTAGCTTGAGCCCTGATCCTTTAACTTTAAGACTCTCCCGCTGGAGAAAGAGGCCCAAATCGGGTATGCTACGGGTATGCCAAAATCGTTTGAACAACCCCCCGCCGAAGCTCTGGCGGAACTCCACGCCTTGACCAAGAAAGGACGGGAACTGGCAGAAAAAGCCATCACTGGCGCAACCACGCCCGAAGAGGCGGAATCGGCACTCAAAGAAGCAGAGGAACTCGTGCCTGAATTGGCACGAAGACGCGAGGCCATACGTGAAAAGCTCTGGCCTTTCACCGAACTCTCAAGGGAGAAGGTGGAAGCCCAATACAATCAAGAGGTAGCCGCCCTGGAGACTGCGGGGGTATTGGAGAAGCTTAAAAGTGGGGAACACGGGATCGTGGGTATTGATAAAATAGAATATGCTTTGCCAACCTTGGCTCAAGTGGTGGAACGCTTGCGAGCCAAGAAGGAGATCGTGGAGCAAAAGGCCAAGCAAGGATTACTCAAAATCCAACTTACGCCCATCGCTATGTCTCTGGACGCTTTGAGAGAGAAATACAAAGCAAGAGTGTTAGCACACTATGCTGATATGCCAGACCCGACTGATTCGAGTAAACGGATACCCGATCCAGCCCGCACCAAACTCTTCGCTACCAAAAAAAACTCCAGCGATCCAGCTGAGCCACTTGAGCTTGATACTGATGACCCACTTTACACATGGGACGCATACGAGAATGCAGATGTTGCAGGAGCACTCGTGTACTTCCCGAAAGCTTTTGATGAGAAAAACCATAAGGGCAAGACCAAAGCAGAGTTACTCCAACAAACCAAGCAAGGTTGGGACATCATCATTTTAGAAGACCTGCCCAATCTACCCGCCAAGGATCAGGGCGAAGTAACAGGGGGTAGAAAACAGCTTGAGGCCGGTGCAAGCCCAAATGACTATCTTGAAAAGATGAACGATAGTATGTACCAGCACGAACAAGGTATGACCACCGAAGATTGGCTCATTTTGGCGATCACTCATCTAGAAAGCACGAATGAGGTTATAGATGACTATCAAGGCAAGGGAAAGATAGCTCGCAACTTCGGCCAATACTTCCCGGTCTCGGGC
>JAUYHB010000004.1 GCA_030690305.1 bacterium
CCTGTCTTCGTCACCCCCAAAAAACTCGCCCAAATACGGCTTAACCACCTAAGTGGGTATCGAAAAATGGGTGTCCCGCGTATATAATTATGGAATGTTCGTCAGAAAGAAAAAGAACAAAAGTGGGACGATAAGTGTGCAAATCATTTTCAAACAAAGGGGGAAGTATCGCGTAGCAAAAACCATCGGCTCATCAAAAGATCCGGAAAGAATAGAATTGCTCATGAGCCGAGCAAACGAATATCTTCGCCACCCGGACGAACAACCGCCACTTTTCTCCACGCTTTCGGAAACTGACATCATCATAAAGAATTTCGTTGAGAACACCTCGAATCCTCAAATACGCACCGTCGGTCCGGAAACCATTTTCGGAACGTTGTTTGACCGTATCGGTTTCAATGCTGTACCCGTGGAACTCTTTCGCCACATCGTGATCGCGCGCCTTGCGTATCCGACGAGCAAATTGAAAACCGTAGATTACCTGTATCGATATCGCGGTCTGTCGGTGGATGTGAGTAAAGTATATCGTTTCCTTGATACTCTCAACCGCGCCTACAAAGAAAAAGTTGAACGCATCGCCTACGAATACACGAAAAAAACGCTCGGAAATATTTCTGTTGTGTTCTACGATATGACCACGCTGTATTTTGAAGCCGAAGATGAGGATGATCTGCGTAAAATTGGCTTTTCCAAAGACGGCAAATTCCAGTGCCCGCAAATTATGATCGGACTTCTCGTTGGAGAAGGAGGCTACCCCATCGGCTATGACATTTTCGAAGGAAATACCTTCGAGGGGCATACGCTCATTCCCACACTTGAGAAAATACAGAAAAAATACGGCTTTGATAGGCCGGTGGTCGTTGCAGACGCAGGCCTTCTTTCAAAAGACAACATCGAAAAACTCATCGCACAAGCATATGAGTTCATTTTGGGAGCTCGCATAAAAAACGAAAAAGATGCGGTAAAAACAAAAATCCTTGAACTCGCAAAAGATATGAAAGATGGCGATTCGTTTTCTCTCGAAAAAACCGATGGAACGCGGCTCATTGTCACCTTTTCGGATAAACGAGCACGCAAAGACAGGTATAATCGGGAAAAAGGACTGAAACGATTAAAGAAAAACATCAAGAGCGGAAAACTCACCAAGCAGCACATTAATAATCGGGGGTACAACAAGTTTCTTGTTCTCGAAGGCGAGGTGGAAGTGAAAATTGACGAGATGAAAATGAAGTACGATGAAGTGTGGGACGGGCTGAAAGGATATGTGACAAATACAACACTTGAGCCAGCAAAGATCGTGGAGCACTACGGCCACCTGTGGCAAATCGAGAAAGCGTTCCGTATTTCAAAAAGCGATCTACGTATTCGTCCAATATTCCACCGCGTGAAGCGGCGCATAGAGGCACACATTTGCATCGCTTTTGTCGCGTACGCGATTTACAAAGAGTTGGAGCGGTTACTCGTTTTGTATAAGATTGAAATGAGCCCGAAACGAGCTGCGGAATTGACCCATACTATGTACGAAATGGAGTATGTTCTGCCTCACTCAAAACGAACGGAGAGGACAAAGTTGAAAAACGATGCCGAACAGCAGACGC
>JAUYHB010000005.1 GCA_030690305.1 bacterium
CGGGCTTCCTTTTCCACCTCATACGCCTTACGGATTTCTTTTGTCTGCTCGGCAACTTTTTCTTTAAGGTTTTTGTTTAGATAGTCCAGTTCGGCGTTAAGTTCGGCAAGCATTTCTCTTTGGCGGGATTCACGAACTCCGATACGTATGAGAAACGTACCGATGAGAACCACGGAAAAAAAGATGCCCACATCATAAAGTACAAGACCCCCCGTTTCCCCCACGGTAAGGATTTTTACAAGAAGCACAAACCAGATAGCAAAGGTGAGAACTTCAACAGCAAACATTCTGATACTGAATAGGTGGTGCCGAAGCATTGCATACCCGTATGAAAATACCAAAAAAGATAAGACTATGTACGGAGGATTAATCGGAATTCCGGCAGCTAGTATCCAGTTGCATGACCCGCCTATGTTACCGAGCGTAAGACCCAGAAGGATGTATCGTATCTGGGCCTTTTTTATACCGTCCGCACCTCTATAGTAGACAATGAGCAGAGTGAAAACGGCAACAAAATAGGCGATCCAGAAAAAAAGAAAAAACGGATACAAAATTCCCATCTGCGGGAAATAATCAAGAACTGAGATCGGCCCGACTGACTTCACCAGCCAATCCGTAGGCAAAACGATAGCAAGAGCAAAAAAAGAAAAAATGGCCACGCCCCACTTTACAAACACTTTGTATCTTTCCCATATATCAAGAAAAATGAGTGTGAAATAAAGACAGGATAACGGCACGAAAGCCGCAAAAAGGATGCCTCCGCGACCAAAGATTAACGCGAGTTCGGGTGACGTCGATTGAATAAGAAAGAAAATAGACAAGTTATATGTTGCAATAAAAAACATGAACAAGGCAAAGCTCCTGTTCAAATTGCTTTTTTTGTCTTGTGAATAAACAAAGGTACCAAAGAAAAAACTAACAAATGTATTTATGAGAGCGGAGAGAGCGTAGAAATTTATATGAGAAAAATCCATGGAATTATTTTGAGTTTGGCAATTTTTTGTCCTTACTGAAACCTATCTTCCCTACTTCCAATTGAGTTACATCAATAAGGCCGTTCACTAGGTCGGACAATACGCTCAGCACTCCGCCTATTTTATCGAGGTATGTTTTTGTTTCGGTTTCCTTGGTTTTCAAATCCGCTTCATCGACATACCCTTTGGCAATCGTAATCGGGGTGCGGAGATTGTGCTGGCTTGCGAGAATAAATTCGTTTTTGGCCTCGTTTAACTTTTCAAGGCCGACGCGGGCTTCCTTTTCCACCTCATACGCCTTACGGATTTCTTTTGTCTGCTCGGCAACTTTTTCTTTAAGGTTTTTGTTTAGATAGTCCAGTTCGGCGTTA
>JAUYHB010000006.1 GCA_030690305.1 bacterium
TTCTCTTGAAGTCGGCCAACCAAGATGGCGGCTGTACCTGGTGTTCCAACGAAGACATCACCTTTACCAACAACATCGTGCGCAATGTGGAGCAGGGACTGACTATAAACGGCGCCGAAGGCCAACTTCCCTTGCCGAGGCAGTCCACCCGCATCAAGATCAAGAATAACCTTTTTGAGAACGTGAGCGCGCGACTTTTCCAAGTCTATAACGGCGCTACTCATATCCAGTTCGAGAACAATACCGGTTACTCCAAATACAGCATCCTCTTCGGTAATCCCGGCCCCAATGCGAATCTCGTATTCAGAAATAACATAGTCGAGCGCAGTACTTACGGCATCGGCACCGGCGCCGACGAAGGTAAAATTTATCTGGATAAATGGTTCAGTCCTTATGTCTTCGAAAACAACGTGGTGTTAAACGTCTCTCAAGGCACAAGCCAACAAGTAAGCGATGAGACTCTGTTGAAGAGATATCCGGCGGGCACCGAGGTCGTAACGGGCAGAAACCTGACCGGTATAGACAAAGGCATTGGCGCCGATATGGATGCGATTAATGAGGCGACCAGATGGGTGGCGACCGGCGCCGGCACCATTGCAAATTCCGCGCCGGTGCAAACAATTGTTACTCCACCAACTCCGGTCGTCTCAAATCCAATTCCGGCTCCTGTTACTGTCACACTTCCTGAACAGGCTGCCCCGCAAGCATCTTCTGGGTCATCTAATTCATCAGGACGAGGAGGAGGTGGAGGTGGTTCTAGCTCTTCTATATCAAATAGATCAAACGCACCAGCGGCAAACTCCGCAATCATTATGGCCATCCAAGTCCAACTGATCACTCTCATTCAGCAATTGATAGTGATGTTAAATCAGCAAATCCAGGCCATGCATGCAGGCAACAATTATTGAAGAAGAAATAGAAATCATAATTCTGAGAGGATAGAGGCGGCACTCCATGCCTGTTTCAGGCAAGCCTTCTGACCGGCAGAAGATAAATATTCGGAGAACTGGCCTTCTTTGAATACGAATAGTTCAATCGGTGTTTTGAAATGTCCCCATGATTGGGTCAAAGCTTTTCTCACCATCTCGGCCTCATTAAAGTAGCCGAAATTATTCAAACCTTCCGCAATAATGGCGCTATCGTGTGGCCAGATCGAGCCATTGTGGTAACTCATCGGATCGTAGTGGCTGGAGAGCTTTGAGAGTGTTCTCACCCCAGCATTAGGCTCGAAGAGGTCAGGAGAAAGCAGTAATCCGACAAGCTTCGGAATATAAACGCTATCAAGAATAGAATCTTTATTTAAAGATGCCCATAAAATGTGCCCGATACTCGAGCGCAGAGATTTCATAGGAAAGCCTTTTCCGTCGAGGGCGAAAGCGATAATGAACTCTCCCTCATTGATCACAAAGTACTTATTGAATCTCTCTTTCAATTTGTCTGCCTCATGATCGAGCCCCCACAGCCTCAGAGCACAATAAGCATAAGCTTGCACTTCCGCAGGAGCAATTGGATATGGAGTAAGAGTCCCATCTTCGTGGAAAATAGATTCGTATGAGTCCATCCAACTTTGGGTGACTAAACCACCGAACTTCCTGTCAGGGTGGAACTGGTAGCTTACGAATCCTCTCTCATCGGCCTCAAGGCATGAGCAGAGCCATTCGAGAGATAGTTCTACATATGGCTCGATCTCGCTTGCGAATTCTTTGTCAGCACTTATGTTAACATATTTTGATACGGCGATAAGAAACAAAGAAGTACTGTCCACACTGTCGTAATTTCTCATCGTATCATCCGAGTACAGATACCACGGTTTATCTGCACGGCCAGTTAAGTGCTCGTGATTATTTTCTCGGTATTCATGAATGATCTTGCCCAACTCTTCCCCTGATTCAATATTAGAAACTTGCCCTTGGAGCTTCGCGAGGTTGATTAAAATCTTCTTTACCAGAGATAAGAAATAAGTGTCCCCCGTCTTTTCATAGGTCTTAAGAAGCTTCAGTGAAGTGATGAGCGAATCTCTACCGAAGATACAGCCGTATATCTCCTCTTCCCCTGATGCTAGAATCCCCCTCTCGGTCTCGAGTTCTCTTATGGTATCAAGCCCTAATGTCCAAAGTTCTTCCTTCGTCATGTTAGCTATCATAGCAAAAAACTATAGGGCGGTATCAACTGTCACGAGCTTTAAGACGTTGTCAGATAAAAACTTGCGGGGCCGCTAGGGATTTTCTTATTTTGTTTGTACAATTGTAAGCGGACTTACTGATCTTCGTTTCAAAAAGGAAAAGAGGGATAAATGCTGTATTCGTTGATAATGTCTCTTTTGGCTGCCGCCGTTCTCATCCAGATCGCGGTGTTTAGCACCACGATCTTCCTCCATCGCACCGCGACACACCGGGCAATCGTCTTGCATCCGGCAGTGGCATGGGTGTTCAGGTTGATGCTCTGGGTGACGACCGGTATCTCCACGCGTCAGTGGGTGGCGGTGCACCGCAAGCACCACGCCTTCACCGACATTGAGGGCGACCCGCACAGCCCACTCATCGAAGGATTCTGGTCGGTGCAGTTGGGAAACGTCTTCCACTATGTTCGCGAAGCTCGCAATCCGGAGGTTATCGAGCGCTACGCGCGCCACATCAGGGAAGATACGTGGGATCGGACACTCTTCCGCTACGGTTGGATGGGTCCGGTCACCGGGACCGTCGGACTGTGCCTTGTCATGGGCCTGGGCTGGGGACTGTTGGCAGCGAGTGTTCACGCCTTCACCTACGTCTTCATGCTCTCCTCGTCCATCAACGGCCTGTGCCACCACAAGGGGTACAGGAACTTCGATAACACTGCGACGAACATTCGTCTGTTGGCGCTCATCACCGGTGGTGAAGGGTTGCACAACAACCACCACGAGTATCCGCGCAGTCCGAAGTTTAGCCTGAGATTGAGCGAGTTCGATCCGGCATGGATTGTCATTCGCATCTTGACGATCCTGCACCTCGCGAGACCGTACAAGACCATGGAAGATGTTGCATACGCGTGACGACTTCCCTCTTTTCTGTTTTCGGCCCCTCCCCCACATGCGCGCATGTGAGGGAGGGGCCTTTCGTTATGCACACCTCATCAACAGGATATCCCCGAAGTTATTCGAAAAATCAATTTGACATTTCCAAATGTTCAGAAGAAAATTATATCAGGTCAGCTTTAACCCCGCCTGAGCAAGACGGGGCAAGAGAGGAGCTTCCCTAACCAACATTAAAGGGATCTCAACCAATTGAGAGTTATGAGCCTCAAACAGAGATAACCCAAAAATAAGTTATGAGTGGAATTCTCCTCCGCACGGAGCAGACCGCGAAACAAAAATCCCCGATTCGGGGATTTTTGTTTTCTGTAGTAAAATTGGGTTATGAAAAAATTCTTTATCACTGTCGTTGTTCTAATCATCGGAGCTGCTGCTCTCTACTACGCTCTTTGGTTCTACGTCGTGCGTATCAATTTTCCAACAGACGATAACCGAACTTCGATAACGAACGAGGATGGTGACTTGCGCCCTGACCCATCAAATGCCACCTTCATTTTCGATGATGGCGTAATTACTCTTTCGCAAGGACGCAATGAAAGAGTAATTACGCCCGGCAGTGACTTTACAGAAGAAACGGCCCTCCTTGATAAATTAGCTTACGGAGACATAAACAATGATAAAAAAGAGGACGTTGCCGTTCTCCTGACACGTTACGGCGGCGGTTCCGGCACATTCATTTACCTGGCAGTCTTCGTCTCCGGACCAGTCACTTATCGGGGCTCGAATGCAATTTTCCTCGGAGACCGGATCTCTCCTCAATCTATTTCAATCAGTAATAGAGTAATCACTCTTGAATATTTAGACCGCAAATCCGACGAGCCTTTTGCTGCCGAGCCGACTGTTCTTGTTTCTAAACAATTTGTCTATTTGAACGGTGAACTCCGAGAGAGGTAATCTTGTGTTGGGTTAATTTTTATGCTTTAATTGGTTATCACCGCCGGGAGGCGGTTTCATTATGGAAATTCGTAATATCGCCATTATCGCTCACGTTGACCACGGCAAGACTACTCTGACCGATGCCCTTTTGCGTCAGAACGGCATGTTTGCCGAAGGTGAGAGCATGGACTCCAACGCTCTCGAGAAAGAGCGCGGCATTACCATTTACTCCAAGAATACTTCCCTCTTCTACCCTTCGAAGTCTTCAGGGCAAGTCCCCACGAAAATTAACATTGTAGATACCCCGGGTCACTCCGACTTCGGCTCCGAAGTAGAGCGCGTACTCAGATCTATCGACACTGTGCTTCTCATTGTTGATGCCCAGGAAGGCCCGATGCCTCAGACAAGATTTGTGCTCAAGAAATCACTCGAGCTCGGTCTGAAGCCTATCGTAGTTATCAATAAAATAGACAAGCCTGCCGCCCGACCCGAATGGGTTCATGAAGCCGTACTCGAACTCTTTCTCGAACTTGGCGCCAACAACGAGCAGATCGACTTCCCTACTGTTTACGCTATCGGACGTGAGGGCGTGGCCATGCGCAACTTGAATGATGAAAGGAAAGATCTCTCGCCCCTGCTCGACACGATTCTGGAACATGTCCCTCCCGCAAACAGTCCCGCGGAAAAAGGTTTTGCGGGAAAAGGTCTGACCTTGGGAAGCGAGACCTTGAGGGCCCAGCCATTTAACTTAGCTTACGACAACTTTCTCGGACGTCTCGCGATCGCCCGCATTTATGAAGGAGTGCTTAAAAGCGGCTCAGAAGTCTGGGTCAAAAAGTCTTTCGACTCCGCTCAAGATAAACCGGGAGAAGTTTACAAAGGTAAGATCACCAAGCTCTTCACTTTCGAAGGTATTAAGAGAAAGGAGTCCGAGGAAGCGGTCGCGGGTGACATAGTCATGCTAGCCGGTCTCCCTGAAATATTTATCGGTGACACTATTGCAGGGAGCGAAGGTGCTGAGGCATTACCTGCCATCAACATCGATGAGCCGACTATTTCTCTAAACTTCCTCGTCAACAATTCACCTTTCGCCGGACGTGAGGGTAAATTCGTCACCGGTCGCCAAATCCGCGAACGTCTCGAACGGGAACTCGAAGTCAACGTGGGCCTCAAAGTGGACTTCGGCACTAGCGACTACTATACCGTCTATGGTCGTGGCGAACTTCACATTGCCATCCTCTGCGAAAACATGCGGCGTGAAGGATTCGAACTCCAAGTTTCTCAGCCGAAAGTTATTATCAAAGAAAATAATGGCGAGAAAACTGAACCTTTCGAGGAAGTGCTCGTGGACGTGCCGGAAGAAATGAGCGGCACTGTCATCTCGGCTCTTACCTCGCGTAAAGCTCAACTAATGGATATGAAAACCGACCCCTCGACCGTGCTCGGGGTAAAGAAACAGACCCGCTTGATCTTCGAAGCGCCGACTCGTGGACTCTTGGGCTACCGCGGTGAGTTCGTAGTCGCAACCAAGGGATTAGGCATCCTCTCTTCCCGCTTCACCGCCTTCAAGAAATATGCAGGCGAAATAGATCATCACGATGTGGGCGCCATGATCTCCATGGAAGCCGGTAAGTGCCTGGCCTTCTCTCTCGACAATCTCCAACAGCGCGGGGTGTTATATGTCGAGCCGGGAGATGAGGTTTACGCCGGACAAGTGATCGGTAACTCTTCCAAGGGTGAAGATATGTATGTGAATCCCACTAAAGGCAAACAGCTTACCAACATGCGGGCTTCCGGCTCGGACGAAGGCATTTTCCTAGTACCTGCTTTCAAGCTCGACATCGAACGGGCTATGGAAATTATGAACGATGATGAATACATTGAGATTACACCTACCGCTGTCCGTCTGCGAAAAATTTTCCTCACCCAGCAAGCACGTTCAAAAGCTCAGAAAAAAGCTGTATAATGGCCCTATGTCAAAACTTGGAACCGACCCGTACAAGGGCGTGCAGGACTTCTATCCAGAAGATATGGCCGTTCAGAACTATATCTTTAACACATGGCGTAAAACTGTAGAAAGTAAAGGATACCTTGAATACAGTGCCTCTATTCTCGAGCCGGCTGAACTTTATAAAAGCAAAACCAGCGAGGAAATAGTAAACGAGCAGACTTTCACTTTCGTCGACCGAGGAGGCCGAGAAGTGGTCTTGCGCCCGGAGATGACTCCGACACTAGCTCGTATGGTCGCGGCACGTCGTAAGTCTCTTAAATTTCCCCTCCGTTGGTATTCCATACCGAATGTTTTCCGTTATGAACGCCCTCAGCGCGGGCGCAGGCGCGAACACTGGCAACTGAATTGTGACCTTATGGGAATTGCGGGAGTGGAGGCAGAGGTAGAAATCATTCTCTTGGCACACACGATAATGAAAGCATTCGGAGCGAAGGATGAGGACTTCGACATACGAATAAATAGCAGAAAGGCATTGCCGGAGGGCGCCAGTATGGAAACAGTGAGAAAAATCGATAAGGGAGAAGAAACAAACATAGAAATAAAAGAAACAGATGAAATACGTGTTCTCCTTGAAAAATTAGAAGAAGCCGGCATCAAGAATGCAAAGTTCGACCCTAAGATCGTGCGCGGATTTGATTACTACACCGGGATGGTATTCGAGGTCTTTGACACACACCAGGATAACAACCGCTCCCTTTTCGGAGGCGGGCGATATGATAACCTGCTTGAGGTATTCGGTGTCGATCCTGTTCCGACTGTCGGCTTTGGCATGGGAGACATTACTCTTCGAGACTTCTTGGAAACGCACGGCCTGCCTACACATGCGTAAAATAGTTTTCGATATAGAAACTAAGAACTTTTTCCAAGATGTCGGCAAGAACGATCCGGCGCTCTTGGATATTGCCTTGGTTGCCATTTATGACTCCGAGACTGATTCATATTCATCATACTTGGAAGACGAGTTGGTCAAACTCTGGCCGATCATCGAGCGCACCGACATGCTTATCGGCTTTACTTCAGACCACTTTGATATTCCACTCTTAAATAAATACTACCCCGGAGACCTGACGAAAATAAAAAGCCTTGATATTTTAAGAGAAATAAAAAATGTTTACGGCCGCCGAATGCGCCTTGACCAGCTGGCGGAAGGTACGTTGGGGAAAAATAAGTCGGGCCACGGCTCGAAAGTGATGGACTGGTGGAAAGCTGGCGAAATAGAGAAGATCAGGAGTTACTGCATCGATGACGTCAGATTGACCAAAGAGCTCTACGACTATGCCCGGACCCACAATAAGCTTATTTTCAAAGAAGGCAAGGCTCTCAATGAGATCAGACTGGACACCTCAGACTGGGAGACGCCAAATAACAATAAACTCACTTTCTCTCTGCCATTTTGAATGCTACAATAATTACCTAATCGTATGGAACAAAGTCCGTTAAACAAACATCTCATCCCGCTTGCGATCATTGTAGCCGGCGGGCTCGTGGCCGGCGCCATCTACTTCGGCGGAGGCTCACCGAGCAATCTGGCCCTTAACAACAGAAACCCATTGGACAGAAACGATGAGGTCGAAATTACTCCGGTAAAAGACACGGACCACATTCTCGGCTCAAGGAATGCCGCTCTGGTGATAGTCGAGTATTCGGATACCGAGTGCCCTTTCTGCAAAACTTTCCACAATACTATGAAAGAGGTGGTGAACTCTTACAGCGGACAAGTTGCCTGGGTTTACAGACATTTCCCTATCGCCCAACTGCATACCAAAGCAATTAAAGAAGCGGAAGCGACCGAATGCGCGGCAGAGCTCGGCGGCAACCAAGCTTTCTGGAGCTACCTCGACAAAATCTTCGAGACCACCAACTCCAATGATTCGCTTGATCTGGCTCAGTTGCCGAGACTCGCCACGGCAATCGGACTCAATGAAACCGACTTCAACGAATGCCTTTCAAGCGGCCGACACAACGCCGCCGTACTCCAAAGCGTGGAAGAAGCGGTTAAGGCTGGCGCCCGAGGCACACCTTACTCTGTCATCATTGCTAAGAATGGAGAGAAGGTGGTAATCAACGGCGCCGAACCACTTGTAAACATCAAAACGAAAATCGACGCGTTACTCAAATAAATTCTAGAAGGCGTTTATAAACGGCATACATGGCGTAGGTGTCGAGGGTGCAGTACTTGCGAAGATTGCCCATGATTTCATTTTTGGTTTCTGAATTTCTGCTTTTCAAAACAGTTTCCATCCAAACTCTTTGAGCCATGCCGCCGTGCGAGACTTCGAGTTCTTTATAACTTAATTCCGGAGCAAGGACGGGCAGAACGGCTTTAAGAGATGCCGAGCCGAAGAAATCTTTGTCGACAAACCAGCCCTTTGAGAAAGGAACCATCAGGTCAGCCATCCTGTCGTTTATGTCGTTGAGAAATGGAGCGAACTCCGGATGCATTAGGGCCATTTCTTCATTCCTCTTCATTTCAAATCTCTTGCTCCAGGAGATTACGGAACCGCGGCTCCCAAAGTCCTCTCGCATCTGTTTCAAAAGCGGCAAGACGGGGTTGGAATTCTCGGTATGCAAATATTCTTTGTGAGTAAGGCTTCCTCCGGGCTCGTTCTGGATATGAAGAGAGTACTGGAACGGCACTTGCTGATACGGCCGTGTACCATCAAAGACCGGTATCACTCCGGTCATTGATTCGTAATCGAAGAAATATAGCGGAAATTCGAAACTAGACAGGAATTCCCTGACCTCTTCCTTATCTATCTCTTGTTCTCCGGATCTCGTCGCCATGACTTGTCTCTCCTGACTTTCCGACAACTCAAAATCAAGGGGAATGTCGCTTATAAGTTCGATACCCATATCCTCGAGCATGCCAATCTTCTGCGGTGTAATTCTCGAGAGTTTGTAAATGCTATACCTGGGCAGATCTCCTTTGACCATGTTCAATATCTCAAGCCACTCTTCGAGGCTTCCCTGTTTCAAGTATCTCGGTGAGATATCGGGCATCTCTTTCTTCGAGAGAACGGCAAAAGCTTTTTCTATATTATCGAGCGTTTCAGGTATAGAAGCCCGTACATCACCGGTCACTTCGGTTTTCTTGGCAATTTTGGCCGGATCAATGTCTCCGTCTTTGACATATTCGTTGTTGACGTGCAGGACATACATGTTGCGGATAGAAAGTCCGGCCTTCTCAAGCACAATGGTCTGGAAGGCAAGGTCGGGAATGTGTTCGGGCTTTACGGACGTGGAAGACTTTATTTCATAAAGATCGAAAGTGTTTTCACCTACTTTCTCGAGCACGTCGAAAATAGAGGTAATATCACTTACTTCTAACCTCCCTTGCATGACCACTTTTGTCCCTTTTTCTATCTCGGCCTTAGTCAACTCCGGCAAGGCATAATATTTGTTGCCGCTGAACTCGCCCCCGTTTTTGTAGCCCAACTTCACTGCGTTCGGGAAAAGCTTTTCGGCATATTCTTCGAACAGTGTACCCTCGTCGAAGCGGGCTTGCAGGTCTTCGTCCGGTATAGGGATCTTGGACTTGTCGAATTTCTTAAGCCACAGCCACGCCGGATGCTTCAGAAACATCATGAATTCTGATTTGGAGATGACCATTCGTCCTAATGTATTGATTTTAATACCCTCTCAACCTATTAATCTTCTCATGTTGCCTAATCTTCTCGTGAGCCTTGGCTTCGATTTGGCGGATGCGTTCGCGGGTGACGCCGAAGACTTTACCCACTTCTTCAAGCGTATGAGTGTAACCATCCAAGAGGCCGTGGCGCATTTCCAAAATCTTTCGCTCCTTGGGAGGCAGATCACCTAAAATCTCTTTCACTTGGTCGGAGACAATGCGCCTTGAGGATTCCTGATCCGGAGAAAGAATTTTATCATCAGCGAGGAAGTCGCCCAGCTTGCTTTTATCATCAGACTCATCGCCGACTGGAGTCTCAAGAGAGACGGTAGACTGGTCGATTTTCTCGATTTGATAAATTTTATCGACATCGAGATTCATTTCGAGTGCGATCTCTTCTTGCAAGGGTTCGCGGCCAAGGTCCTGAGTCAGGCGACGGACCACTTGCTTGTACTTGGCAATAGTCTCGACCATGTGTACCGGCACACGAATCGTCCTAGACTGGTCAGCCAGAGCGCGGGTGATAGCCTGCCTGATCCACCAAGTGGCATAAGTAGAGAATTTAAAGCCTTTGGTCCAGTCGAATTTCTCCACCGCTTTATGTAGTCCAAGATTCCCTTCCTGAATCAGGTCAAGCAGAGTAAGGTCGGGGCTTCTATTGGCGTATTTCTTGGCGATAGAAACCACCAAGCGGAGATTGGCCTTCATAAGCAGATTTTTGGCGTCCATATCTCCGGCCTCAATCCTCTTGGCAAGCTCTTTTTCCATAGCGCCGGCAATGAGAGGATACTGACCGATTTCCCGCAGATACATTTGGATAGAATCGTAAGATGAATCCCCTCTTGAGTAGGCGTAGTGCTTACCGGTTTCTTCTTCCGGCATCTCTAAAAGGCCGCCTCCCTCGAGGATATCGACACCGAGAGTGTGAAGCTTCTCATAAAGCTCATCAAGGAAGACGATATTGGTCTCAATGGTCGGAAATTCTTTCAGAATCTCATCGTAAGTGACGAAGCCACGTCCTTTACCTCGAGAGATGAGACGCTCCATCTTGAGCACTTCGTCTACTTTCTTTTTAGTGATTCTTACCTTAGATCTAGCTTTTGAGACTTTCCTTGTTTTTCGTCCCGACGCTTTCCGTCGGGATCCTCGATTTGCTTTAGCAAATCGGGACTTTTTGGCAGTTTTTTTGGCTGGGCTATTCTTTTTCCGCCTTTTCGGCGGATCGCCGATGAGGCGATTTTGTTTTACTTTTTTCACGGTGTCTTATATTCTACAATATTTTTTTATTCTCTTCGACGACTCTCATACGATTATGCACTTCTTGAATCTCGCGAGTCAGGCTCTCAACAAGCTTGTCCTCCTTGGACGCTTCCGCGCGTGAGAGTTCTGCCCGCAACCGACCAAGGTCCTCACGCAAGGAAACAGTGGCCAAATTATGCGTGAGCTCGGATTCCTCTCTCCTTAGTAAAACGAATTCGGGGCGGGACTCTGGCAACTCTTTCTGCCAGAGCTTGATTTCTGCCAGGCGTTCCTCAATCTGTTCCCGCTGGGAGATAGACTCAACTTCACTCGAATCAAGGTCTGGCCTTTTTGAATCCCCAAGGTCTGACCTCTGGGAAACATCCGCTCTCGGTACTTTTTTCAGATCTTCCCAAAGCACCTCTTCTTTTATCCCCGTGCGCTTGGCTATCATGGAGATAAAGTGGGACTGCTCGATCGCGCTTCCTATAAGCTTCACCATCGGTAAGATCCTTTTTTCTATCTCTTTGCCAAGCTTTCGCGGATCCTTTTCCCTTTCTTCAGCTCTGTTGAAGAAAAACTCAACCGCTGGCAGTGAATGTCTCAGAATATCTTTCCATTTTTCTGGATCTTTTTTCGCCACTTCCGCCGGATCAAGGCCGGCCGGTAGGCCGGCCACTTTCACTTCGAACCCCATGGCGATCCCGAGCTCACTTGCCTTCTCTGAAGCCTTTTCTCCGGCAGGATCCCCGTCAAAAGCCAGAATGATCCGAGAGGACAGATGCCTTAAACGCTCCAGGTGGGCGCGGGTGAAGGCAGTGCCGGAAGAAGCCACACTGTTTCTAACCCCAGCCTGATGAGAGAGCACCAGATCCATCTGTCCCTCGACGAGCACGGCATAATTTTTCCTGCGGATATCTTCTTTAGCCTTATCGAGACCGTAGAGAACCTCACTTTTGGTAAATAGGATGGTATCGGGACTATTAAGATACTTGGGTTCTGTTTCCTTTGCTAAAGCTCGGCCGGAGAAAGCGATGATATGGCCGTTGGCATCCGCCAGAGGAAAGACTACCCTGTCGCGGAAAACATCGTAAGGCTCTTTACCCCGAGCGGGGTCGAGTGGTGACTTAATCAGGCCAGCTTTCAGAATAAGTGCGCGGTCGTAACCAACACTTCCTAAATACTGATAGAGCAAGCGCCACTCGGCCGGCGCATAACCGATGCGCCAATTTTTAGCAGTCTCGGCTGTTATCCCGCGGGAAGCGATGTATTTGCGGGCCGCCTTGCTCCCTTCCAACTCTTTTTCAAAGAACGTCGTTGCTGCTTCGAGCACATTGAGAATTTTATCTTTCTCCGTCTTCGATTCGCTTCTCCCGTATTCTATTTCCACTCCGGCTTTTTCCGCCAGAAGCTTCAGAGCGCCGCGGAAGTCGAGCCCTTCTACTTCTTCTATGAAGCTGAAGATGTCACCCTTAGCGCCACAGCCGAAGCAGTAGAAGCTTTGGCGCGCCGGTGAGACGAAGAAAGATGCCGTCTTTTCATTGTGGAAGGGACAACGCGCCTTATAACTCTGTCCCGCTTTCTCAAGTTTGATATAGCCGGAAACTACTTCGGTTATATCTAACCGTTCTTTGATTGTGTCGACATCGCCTCGCATATTAATTTTTCTTTGTAGCCATTTTTGAAACCGGTACCGGCTGGGATAAGGCGCCCGATGATGACATTCTCTTTCAGTCCGACCAGGTTGTCTTCGGCGCCGCGGATGGCAGCTTGGATCAGCACGCGAGGCGTGTGCTGGAATGAAGCGGCGGAGAGGAAGCTCGCGCGGGAGAGCGAGACTTCCGTAATACCCATCACTATGGCATCCGAAGTCGCCTCCTTCAAACCTTTTTCCTTCAACTGATTATTGGTCTCTATAAATTCGGAAACTTCAATCACATCCCCGCGAGTGAAACGGCTATCGCCCGCATCCTTGATCTTGCGGCGGCTAAACATTTGGCGAACAATCAGTTCGATGTGCTTATGAGATACTGCCGCGCCCTGAAGCTCATAGAGCTTCGAGACTTCGTGGATGATATATTTCTCGGTTTTTTCTCTCCCCGCATAGCGGAAGAGTTCGTCGAGATCTGCCGATCCTTCGGTCAGGACATCACCCTTTTTGACACTCTGGCCAATGCGCACTAAGCTCGTTCGGGAAACCGGCACGGTGTATTCATTATCGAGCTTCTTGCCATCTTTGGACTCGCCCAATTCCGGCGTGACGGTGATTAATTTATCGTGACCGACGACTTTGATCTCCGTAACTATGCCATCGAGATGGCTGATGACTGCCGGACTTTTTGGCTTGCGCTTTTCAAATATTTCTTCCACGCGCGGCAAACCGGCAGTGATGTCGCCGCTTGCCGAAGCTGTGCCACCGGCATGGAAGGTACGCATAGTCAGCTGCGTACCGGGTTCGCCGATAGCTTGTGCGGCCACGGTACCCACCGCTTCTCCGAGCTCAATCGTCTTGTTGTTGCCAAGGTCGACTCCATAACACTTCACGCAGAGGCCGTGTACAGACTGACAAGCCAGAGGCGAACGGACATGCGCGGATTCAACCGAAGCTTTGTCTATAGTTTCGGCATCCATTTTGGTAATAAGATGCCCGCGTTTGAAGAAGACCTTGCCCTCATTATCGAGAAGATCCGAGGCCAGGAATCTGCCTTTAATATTCTTCGATATCGGTATTTCTATGCCGGAAGCGGTTTTTTTGTGAATGGTGGTACCTCCCTTGGTATTGCAATCCTCCTCGGTCACAATCTCATCTTGCGCTACGTCGAAAAGGCGACGGGTCAGGTAGCCAGCCTTGGCAGTGTTGAGAGCTGTGTCGGTCAAACCTTTGCGGCTGCCGTGAGTAGTGATGAAGTATTCAAGCGGAGTCAGACCTTCTTTGTAACAAGAGAGAATCGGAAACTCGAGAGACTCGCCTGAAATAGAGGCGATAATACCCTTCATGCCGGCCATTTGGTTGAGATTACCAAGAGAACCGCGAGCTTCCGAATAAGTCATGTCGTAGACTGAATCTCTGATACCTAAAGTTCCAGGAATAAGCTTCTCGACTTCAGCCTTAACCCCCTGCCAGATTTCAACAGATTTGGCGATACGTTCCTGTTCGGAGAGAAGACCTTCCCGGTATTGGACAAGCACTTCGTTGACTGCCACGCGACCTTTATCTATCACCGCCTTCTTACCTCTAGGAATTTTGACATCCTCAAGCCCCCACGTCACTCCGGAGTGAGTGGCATAGCGGAAACCGAAAGTTTTGATCCTATCCATGATCGGCGGAATATTCTCAATACCGTAGCGTTCGATCAGATCGTCGACAAGTTCCGACATTTTCTTACGGCTCATTTCATGATTCAAGAAAGGATAATCTCTCGGCAAAATGCCGTTGAAGAGAAGTCTGCCAACCGTCGTTTCAAACATCTTGCCGCCAAAGACTTTGTACCTTTCCGTATCGGTCGGCATGACGGAGATCTTGGCGCGAAGGCTGACTACGCCGAATTCATAGGCGGTAATGGCGCTATTAGGATTGGCGTAATACCGGCCTTCACCTTTCTCGCCTGGCAAAATACGGGTCATCCAGTAAGTGCCGAGCACGATGTCTAACAATTTGGCCGAGACTACCGGCTCGCCGTTACCCGGTTTTAAGATATTTCTATCAGCCGCCATAATCAGACGGGCTTCAGCCTGAGCCTCTTCGGAGAGCGGCACGTGAACGGCCATCTGGTCGCCGTCGAAGTCAGCGTTGAAGGCGGTGCAGACCAGAGGATGAAGCTGAATGGCGTTGCCTTCGATTAGTACCGGCTGGAAAGCTTGGATACCGAGACGGTGGAGAGTGGGAGCGCGGTTAAGCAGTACATATTTGCCGCGGATAACTTCTTCGAGGATGGCCCAGACTTCCGGAATAGCATCTTCAATGAGACGGCGGGCTCCGGGAATGTTATAAGATAGTTCACGCTTCAGAAGTTCCGAGATAATGAACGGTTTAAAGAGTTCAAGAGCCATGTGTTTCGGCAGACCGCACTGATGGAGCTTCAATTCCGGACCGACTACGATAACCGAGCGGCCAGAGTAGTCAACGCGCTTGCCCAAAAGGTTCTGCCTGAAGAGACCGCGCTTGCCCTTAAGATTGTCCGACAACGATTTGAGCGGTCGGCGCTGGGACTGATTGCCGGAGACGCTTGAGTGCCTGATGGTATTGTCTATGAGAGCATCGACGGCTTCTTGAAGAATTCTTTTTTCGTTGCGCAAAATGACATCCGGAGCATCTATTTCTTTAAGTTTTTTGAGACGATTGTTGCGGTTGATGACTCGGCGATAAAGATCGTTGACGTCTGAAGTGGCATAGCGCCCGCCGTCAAGAGGCACCATCGGGCGAATGGCCGGAGGGATGACCGGCACCCGGGTCAGAAACATCCATTCCGGCCGAGAACCTGCATTGATCATCCATTGGATAGTCGAGAGACGCTTATTGAGACGGGAGATTTCCGTTGCTGGAACGTTTCCAACTTCCGCTTCAAGTTCTTTAAGCAATTTATTAAGATCAATGCCCTTTAAGATATTGTAGATCGCTTCAGCGCCGATACCCGCTTCAAAGATAGTTGGGTATTTGATGCTTGAGCGGTGATACTCGATCTCATTGAGCACGCGTCCGGGCACAAGCGACTCGATATCGCGCTTCGTCGCGAGGGCGAGCTCTTTGAGAGCCGTTTTACTCTTCTCGTCCTGGAGAGTTTTAACCTTGGCCTTAAATTCAGATTCCAAGTCCTTGAGTACCCGGGTTTTCTCCGTTTCAGAAACGCTTGTGACGATATAGCCGGCGAAGTAAACAACCTTCTCAAGATCCGACACTGGAACACCCATGACAAGCGAGATGCGCGAAGGCACGTTTTTCAAAAACCAGATGTGGGCGACGGGGCTCGCAAGCTCGATATGACCCATGCGCTCTCGGCGGACGATGGAGCGCGTGATTTCAACACCACACTTCTCACAGACAATGCCCTTATACCGGATGCCTCGGTACTTGCCGCAATAACATTCGAAGTCCTTGTCCGGTCCGAAAATCTTTTCGTCGAAAAGGCCGTTGCGCTCGCTTCTTTGAGTGCGGTAATTGATAGTTTCCGGCTTGGTAACCTCGCCATAAGACCACTCCTTGATGCGTTCAGGTGAAGCGAGTTTAATTGAGATGGCATCGAACTGGTCAAGTGCCCCTGATTTCATTTTGTAATCATTCATTGTTGTTTTGAGAATTATCCATCTTCTTCCCACCCTCTTTTGATGACTTCAAATCCACGTCAAGCGAGAGACCGCGCAAGTTGTTGAGAAGAACGTTGAAGGAGGCTGGCAGGTGCGGATCGGGAATCTTCTCACCTTTGACGATAGCGTCGAAAGCGGCCGAGCGACCGAGAATATCATCAGATTTTATCGTCAGCATTTCTCGCAAAGTGTAACCGGCGCCATGGCCAAGAAGCGCCCAAACTTCCATTTCTCCGAAACGCTGGCCTCCGCTTTGTGCTTTTCCTCCCAGAGGCTGCTGGGTAATAAGGGAGTACGGACCGATTGCGCGCATGTGGATTTTGTCTTCAACCATGTGATGAAGTTTCATAATGTACATAAAGCCCACGGCGATATCCTGACCGAATGTTTCTCCCGTGCGTCCGTCAAAAAGAGGCATTTTGCCGTTTTCTTTAAAGCCTGCGGTTTTCAATTCTTCCTTAATTTCTTCCGATGTGGCGCCTGCAAACGGAGGAACGATGGCTTGATAGTTGAGCGTATGCGCCGCAAGACCCAAATGCATTTCAAGGATCTGTCCAAGGTTCATACGGGAAGGCACACCAAGAGGAGTGAGAATAACGTCAATCGGAGTACCGTCGGCCATGTATGGCATATCTTCTTCGGGAAGAATTTTTGAAATAACGCCTTTATTTCCGTGTCGGCCGGCAAGCTTGTCACCGACTGACACGTTTCTCAACTGTGCGACTTCAATGTGAATTCTTTTTATGATTCCCGATTCAAGCTTGTCTCCTTTTTCGCGGGAGAACACTTGCACTTTGATAATGCGGCCGCGCTTCCCTCCTTCCACTCTCATTGAGGTATCTTTAACATCGCGCGCCTTTTCACCAAACAGGGACCGTAGGAGTCTTTCTTCGGGAGTAAGCTGGGTTTCGCCTTTTGGCGTAATCTTTCCCACCAATATGTCACCGGGATGGACTTCCGCTCCAACGCGGATAATGCCGTCCTCGGCAAGGTTTTTAAGTTTTGATTCACCGACGTTGGGGATATCGCATGTCGTTACTTCGGGACCGAGTTTCGTATCGCGAACGTTAACGACAAATTCTTCTATATGAATGCTTGAAAATTTACTGTTGCGGACAAGTCGTTCGGAAATAATAATGGCATCTTCGTAGTTTGCCCCTGACCAGGACATGAAAGCGACAAGTACATTCTGGCCGAGTGCCAATTGTCCGCGGTCGGACGTCGATGTGTCCGCCAAAATATCACCCTTTTTCACCTTATCTCCCAAATTAACGTTTGGTCGCTGGTGGAATGCGGTAAAACCGTTTGTTCGGGCGAAGTTGATGAGTGTGTATTCGGTTTCTTTTCCTTTGCTGTTTTTTACGGAAATTTTTCTTCCGCCTACATGAGTTACGGTTCCGTCTTCCTTGGCGATAATCACGCGGCCAGTATCAAGAACAGCTTTTCCTTCAACTCCAGTGGCAACAAGCGGAGCCTCCGGAACGATACAAGGCGTTGCTTGCTTCTGCATGTTTGAACCCATGAGAGAACGGTTTGCGTCGTCGTGTTCAAGAAAAGGAATACAGGATGTCGCCACGGAAAACGCTTGGTTTGTCGCGACGTCAATAAATGCCACCTTATCTTTTGAGGCAAGGTCAGGCTGACCGTTGAGGCGCACTTCAATTTGGTCTTCAGTAAGATTACCGTTCTCGTCGTGTTTTGCCGCGGCATGGGCAATCGGATATTGTTCTTCCTCCAAAGCGTTAAGATAAACGATTTCTCCGGTAATTTTCCCGTCTTTAACTCTCACATACGGAGTTTCAATCATTCCGAATTCGTTCAAGCGTGCGTACATTGAGAGACGCAAAATAAGACCGATGTTCGGACCTTCAGGGGTATGAATCGGACACAAGCGGCCATAGTGGGACGGATGAACGTCGCGCACCTCAAAGCCGGCGCGGGCACGGGACAGTCCTCCGGGGCCCAGGGCCGAAAGCGTGCGAAGATGTTCGATTTCGGTAAGCGCGTTTTCCTGTTGCATGAATTGCGACAGCTGGTTCGTAGTGAAAAATTCTTTGATGCGCGCCTGCAAAGGTTTGGGACTGATGAATTGTATCGGCAACGTTACATCGGTTTCAATCGTCGACATTCTGTTTTGAATGTTTCGCTTTATCTGCGACATACCGACGCGGATTTTTTGCTGTAACAATTCTCCGACGTATCGGACACGGCGGGAACCGAGGTGGTCAATATCGTCTTCCGTCGCCTCGGGAGTGTTGTTGAGGGTAATGATTTGCCTGAGAATAGTCGTGATATCGTCGAGAGAAACCGTACGTCTGTTGAGTTGCTTTTCTTCAAGGCCTTTATTAAAACGCTGGTTGAAACGGAAGCGTCCGACGCGGGAAAGGTCGTAGCGCTCGTCGTTGAATATCGAATCAATGAATTCCTTGGCATTTTCGGCAGTGGCCAGGTCTCCGTCACGCAAACGCTTGTGCATTTCAATATAGGCGTCGTTTGCCGTCTTTGCGTGGTCTTTGGCGAGAGTTTTTTCAAGCACTTCTCTTTGCTCGTCGTTTTCGGCAAGAGCAAGAATATCTTTATCCGTAGCGGCACCCAATATACGCAAGAACGAGGTGGCCGGAAATTTTCTTTTTCTGTCGATGCGGATGTGCAAGACGCCGTCGGCATCGGATTCGATTTCAATCCACGCTCCACGGGAAGGGATGACTTTTGCACCAAATAATTTTCGTCCGCGAAGTTCTGCAGCGGTGAAAAAGACACCGAAAGAACGCGCGAGCTGGGGAACAATAACGCGTTCAATACCTGTGATGACAAACGTCCCGTGAGAAGTCATCAACGGAAAATCCGCCATAAAAATTTCCTGCTCGCGGGTAGAACCGAGGATTTTGTTCGTGAGTTTTACTCTCGCCTTGAGGGGGGCTTCATAGGAGAGTTTCTGGTCTTTTGCATAATATTCGTCATATTTCGGAGCTCCGAGCTCAAATCCGGTAAAATCAAGCTGGAATTTCTTTTCGGAATAGTCCCGGATGGACGAAAACTCTTTAAAAACCTCTTTGAGGCCTTCTTTGACAAGCCAGTCAAACGACTGAACTTGCGACTCCACCAAATTGGGTGCTTCCGCAAGCGGAGCACTGAAACGGCTGAAGTATTTTTTCTTTTTTCCGGCGCCGGTAACGGCACTGGAAGAAGAAAGAAGCGGTACACGCGTGTTTTCTTGCATAGACATTAATAAGTGACCTTACCAATTATTAAAATGCGAACAAAACCTCTCTCCCAAAAACAAAAAATGGCCTTTCTGTAAAGAAAGGTCTTATGTTTTTTGTTTATTTATGAATATAGATGAGGCAAGATTATTTTCTCCCGAAAACCCTCTCCCGCGAGTCGACGGCGCGAAAAGAAGCATCTCAAAGAAAAAACTAAGTTTCTAAGCCACTCTCTTTAGCCACAACCCAATCTTGCGAGTGTCAAGGGTAGAGTATATAGGAATATAAAAAAGAGTCAAGGAAGTTATGAACAGGTATCTGTTAGTCTCTTAAGAGGCATCTTAGACACAGTCTTTGGTACTTCCTTGTTTTGATATATTTGTTCCCGCATTCGCACACCAAAATAGCCGTAGTCGAGGGTTTTTCCACCCAATGTCCGTCCACTTGGTACGTTTTTTTGCTCCTCTGGAGCAATTTTTTTGAATTACTTCTTAAAATTTCTTTTTTCATGATTTCCTTCAACAAAAGTAAGGGCTTTGCCACGCTTGCCCGCTCTGCCTGTTCTGCCGATACGATGAACGTAATCGTCGTACGTTGCGGGCACATCAAAATTAATGACATGACTTACGCCTTCAATATCGATTCCTCTGGCCGCAACGTCGGTTGCGACAAGCACTTGCACATGGTCACGTTTGAATAAATCGAGCGCTTTTTGGCGTCTTGTTTGATTTTTATTTCCGTGAATTGATTCTGCTTTGAATCCCCTTTCGACAAGAGTCTTGGCAAGTTTTTCAACACCGTGTTTTGTTTTCCCAAATACGAGCACCTTGTTGAATCCTTTTTGAACCAAAAGTTCCTGGAGAATTTCAATCTTGTTTCTTCCGCCGATGCTTACAATGTCCTGCTCGACGCTTTCGGGTGTTTCTTTTGTTTTTACGGAAATAGTTACGGGCTCTTTGAGAAATTCCTTGATAAGTTTCTTGATTTCTTCCGAAATAGTTGCCGAAAAGAAAAGCGTGTGACGAGTTGCGGGCATCCGGGAGAGCATATATCTCATGTCATTGATAAAGCCCATATCGAGCATTCGGTCAGCCTCGTCGAGAACAACGGTATCAAACAGCGCAAGTTTGATATTTCCTCTTTCTACAAGGTCTTTGAGACGTCCGGGCGTTCCAATGACGAAATTATTTTTGAGCCGAAGCTGACCCATTTGACGGCCGATGTTTGAGCCTCCGATGCATGATACGGAGTAAATACCCAAACCTCTGGCAAAGTCCTTGAACTCCTGTTCTATCTGGAGAGCAAGTTCGCGTGTAGGAACAATGACAAGTACGTTCTCTTTCGGATTAAGAGATATTTTGTTGATAAGCGGGATGAGAAAAGCGGCGGTTTTGCCCGTTCCGGTGTTTGCAATACCGACAACATCTTCCCTTCTTAGGATATGCGGGATAATTCTGTCTTGAATAGGAGTAGGTAGAACGTATCCTTTGGCGATAATATTTCCTTTTAGTTTTTCTCCCACAGCAAAATCCGCGAATTTGTGTTCGGGTACAAAATGAGGCGCGTCTTCGGTAATAACCGCTTTATTGATAAAACGCGAGATGTCTATGTTCTGTCCGTGTGACGCAAAACCTCCGCGTCGGGGACCTCGAGAGGCTCCTCTGAAACGGGGTCTGAAGGCACTTCGTCCACCAAAAGACTTTCTAGGGAAATTTCCTTTATACATATTTCGTATCATTGCTCCCGCTGTCAGTATTTCAAAAGGAAATTCCTCCTAAAACAAAAAACTAGTGAGAATAGTGACAGTCAGTATTCTATATAAAAAAACACATTTTGTCAAATCACGAGCGGAGATGTTATGGAACAGACATTTCCGATACTGGACACTGAAAATCTGGTCCTGTATAGTCCCCTACAGAAGCACGTTCCAAAAACATAACAAAGGAGGTGAATATGCGTTTTGCGTATGGCTGGAGCCGATGGGTGTTTCTTGTCGGCAATGTTGCAATAAAAATACCGCGTTTAAGACCGCTTCATTGGATTTCCCGTTTCTTTTTCTGGAAATCTCAGGGAAAATTCACAGAACGGTTTGAGACGCACTTCAAGTGTAATCCCGTTGTAGGAGTATGGAGATACCTGTGCAACGGTATCATCGCAAACATTGTTGAGCACAGGATTTATCAAAAGCATCCTGACTTACCCATCGCCCCCACGCTCTTTTCTTTTCTCGGTCTTGTAAATATTCAAGTCCGGGGAAAACCGCTAGCGGAAAGTTCTCTTCCCAATTGTCCGTTCAGAACCATCGCAAAATTGCATCCCCAATTTGTTGACTTGGCGGATATAAGAAATTTTGCGGAGATAAACGGTAAAATTGTCCTTGTAGACTGCGGACCCCAGCACGGATTTCCAACTTTTGAGCAGATACTCCTGACATATAAGGAACAGGCGCCCGTTTTGTTTTTATCCGGGATAGAACTCCAAAAAAGCCCGCTGTTTTAAACAACGGGCTTTTTTTGTGCGTAATTCGGCTATCTGATGTTACCGATAGAGTTTTTTGCCGTATCGTGCTTTGTTTTCAAAACATTACTTATCGTCTGAAACTTTCCGGCCTGTACCTGAATGGAATTTTCCGCGGTTACTTCAATACTTTCTTGCAAGTCGGCTTCGATTGATAACTCAGTGAGTTCCTCGGGAACATAGAAAAAGACGCGATACCAGGGGAATTTCACTTTCACTTTCGCATCGCTTGAAACGGACACGTTGGTTTTGATTGTTGTGGCAAAAATTCCCAAGAATTTTACAGGTTGTCTGTACTCAACTTCTATGTTGTCTTCGCTTACAGTTGCAGATTCCATATTTTCATCCTGAAGAAGCACTCCGCGGGCAAAGTTTTCAAGGTCTTGGCCCGAAGTCAGTTCCACCCTTTCCTTGAGCTGTAAAAGAAATTCCTCTTTTTGCTTGGGGTCCCATCCTCGGACTTCTATGGCTCGCACACCGACTGATACTGACGTGGTGGATTGATTTGATGAACGCGACGCAAAATCAATGTCACTTTCATTGTTTTGAAATACCGAGTCGTCGTTTGATTTTTCGGATTCCGTTTCTGTTTCGTTTTCAAACTCCGATTTGCTGGAGACGGAGGTATTGGCGGATGCTCCGGCACCTGCTCCCGTGTTTGAGGTTTTGACTTGGACCGAACCTGTGCTTGAAACATCAAGCGTCTCCGCTTCCTTTGCCCCGACGGCACCGGTAAAAGCGACCAGAGATACGATTCCCAAAAATGCGACTAAGTTTTTCATATTGTCCTTATATTATTTTTAAATTAATTTCTTTTAAAATCCCCCCAAAGAAAAACAGAACCGATCGCGACCCAGAAAGCGACCATGAGCCAGTTTTGGGTCTGGACTGCTTGCACGGCTGCTACTCCGAAAAACAGAACGAAGATGGTGAAGTTGGTTCCTAATTTTAAGTTTTTCATATCTTTTTATTTTAACATTTCTAAACAATGATGAGTACGACGAATCGTCTACGGATATTTGCCCAAAATTGTTTTCCCTAGCATACTGTTTCCAACTGCTATGTTTGAATTCAAAATTCTTAAACGTTCCAAGAAGTCCCGCGCACGGCTCGGCGTCATCAAAACCCCTCACGGAGAAATAGAAACTCCGGCTTTTATTCCCGTGGCAACGCGCGCGACAGTGCGCACTCTTTCAAGCGACGAAGTGGAAGCGGTGCAATCCCCCGCTCTCATTTGCAATACATACCACCTCCACACAACTCCAGGAGAAAAAATCGTCAAAAAAGCGGGCGGACTGCATAAGTTCATGAATTGGAACAAACCTTTAATGACGGATTCGGGAGGTTTCCAGGTATTTAGCCTTGGTTTCGGTTCCGACCACGGAATGGGGAAAATACTCAAGAACAAGCAAGATAAAACCCTTGCGGAAGGAACTCAGCCTCAGAAAGTGAAAATTACCGAGGACGGCGTGCACTTTCAATCATTTGTCGACGGAAGCTGGCTTTTCTTGGGACCTAAAGAATCCGTAAAAATCCAGGAAGCGCTTGGCGCGGACATTATGTTCGCGTTCGACGAATGCCCTTCCCCGCTCGCAGACGAAAAATATATGCTCGAGTCGCTTGAAAAAACACATCGATGGGCACGAGTCTGCCTTGATGCGCGAACTTCCAAACAGGCACTGTACGGCATTGTGCAAGGCGGGGCGTTCAAGCACTTGCGCACCAAAAGCGCGCGTCTTATCGGCGCTCTGCCATTCGAGGGTTTCGGCATCGGAGGCGAGTTCGGCTATAACAAGCAATCACTGAAGCGAATGATAAGCCAGGTTACTGACGAGCTTCCCGAGAACAAACCCAAACACGTCCTCGGCGTTGGACATCCCGAAGATTTTGAAATTGTGGCACTTGCGGGAGGAGACACGTTTGATTGCATTGCGCCCACTCACTACGCCCGCCGCGGTACGGTGTTTACATCTCAAGGAAAGCTGAATTTGAATAAAAAAACTCTCGCATTGCTCGACAAACCCCTTGACCCGAAATGCAAATGCGATGTCTGTGTTTCTTACTCGCGCGGTTATATTTCACACCTTATTCGCTCACAGGAAATAACCGGCATGAAACTCGCCTCATACCATAACCTTTATTTCTTCAACAACCTCGCAAAAGAAGTCCGAAGACGTATCAAGAATGACGAATTGTAGAACAAGAGTTACCCGATTCGTTTCCCGTAAAAATACACTGACACGGCATTCCCGAATATTTTTGAAAAAACCATCTCTTTTTGGCTTGAGAGCAACGTAAATCCTTGTTTAGTGAAAAAATCTCCCGCTTTGGCAGACATCGTCCGCAGATGCACGCCTTGTACTTTTTCCTTGGAAAGATAATCCAGGTAAGCGGCCATCAGTTTTGTTCCTGCGTCCCCTCCCCTAAAATTTTTATCAATATTTATGTGGAGCACTGCGGGATAGTCGGACAAGTTGGGAGCGCTATACCCGCCTTTGAGAGACACCAGGAGTGAAAGCCAAATGAAAGAAGAGTTTTTCTTTTTAAAAAATGTTCCTCGTACGAGTGCTTGCATAAACAGCCGAGGGAAAATCCGCAGAAGGAGCGCCGTTTTCATAGCCGCGGTATCTTTCGCGCCCAAAAGATAGCCAATAACTTCTCCCTTATGCTCCGCTACGAAACAAGACTGCGGTTCATAGTCGGTAAAATAACGGCTCAAAAAATCGGCAAGAACTCCCCTGTCTTCAAAAAATAATTCCGCCGGTTCTCCGATTGCCGCCGTATCGCACACAATACGCCGCACGGAAGGACGGTCTTCCTTTTTGTATTTCCTGACAACAACTCCTTCCATACAAACTATCGAAGAGTGGAAAGCAAAAGTATGGCAATAAAGGCAGCCACGAAACAAGCAAAGAAACCGATGGTTTTTATAAGAAAAAGCAGTGCTTCTTTCTTTTGACTTTCAAAATAGAGACGGAGCGGCTCGTAAGCGAACAAGAGTCCCATAACGGCAACCGAGAGAACAAGGAGACTGAGCATAATCATGGGAATAAGAACACTTTCTTTCCCCCCATCAAACGGCGCGATTGCTCTGATAGTAAAAACGATAAGAATAATGTACAAGGCCGCAAGAGCGGCATTTTTAAACGGGTGCATGGTCATGGTTACATTTTATAATATTGTGTCTGTAAACAAAACCCGCCAGGTACGAAGTTTCGGCACGGGATGCTATGATAAGATTTCGACTGATACGCACCTAAATTATGATTAAATCGAGAAATGAGGGGGTGATAATAGAAAAATCCGACCTGGCCTTCGAACGCCAGGCTGTTCTTAACCCGGCCTATATTGAGGTTGACGGAGTAGGACATCTCTTTTACAGAGCCGTCAGCGACGAGAATGTTTCAACGATAGGTTATTGCCAGCTCAAAGGGAACAAGGTGGTCAAACGCCTTACCCATCCCCTGCTTGTCCCCGAACATGACTATGAAAAGCAAGGCTTGGAAGACCCGAGAATCGTCTGCCTTGGCGGAACCTATTACCTTTTCTATACGGCTTTTGACGGCAAGAATGCCGTGGTTGCGTATGCCACAAGTACCGACTTGGTCAGTTTTGAAAAACATGGCGTCATTTCACCGCGCATAAATTACCAGGAAGTTATGAATTCCCTGCATGATTTTGAAAAAAGAGCACTATATCGGTCGTTTGCTGAAAGCACGGCCCAGATGCGGGGAACGGATGTTTTTTTGTGGGAAAAAGACAGCTTCATTTTTCCCAAAAAAATAGGTGGGAGATATGCCCTCGTTCACCGTGTCCTCCCCGGAATTCAGATAATTTACTTTGATAATTTTTCCGACTTGGTCGACAAATACTGGCAAGATTATTTCCCCAGTTTCAGCAAATCAATTCTCCTTGAGCCGGAACAGGAAGATGAAATTTTTATCGGTGGCGGTTGCCCCCCGATTGAAACACCCGACGGCTGGCTTCTCATTTATCACACCGTAACAAAAAAGAACGGGGAGAAAGTTTATAGTGCTTCGGCCGCTTTGCTTGATCTTAATGACCCGCACAAAGTTTTAGGCCGCCTTAATGACCCGCTTTTTTCGCCCGAAGAGACATGGGAGCTCGTCGGAATGGTAAACAACGTCGTCTTTCCTACCGGAGCGACAGTGAGGAACGGCCGTCTGTATATTTTCTACGGTGCAGCCGATCAGGTTATCGCCTCCCGGTCCTTTGATTTGGCCGAACTCATCACCGAGTTGAAAAAACGCTGAGAACAAAGAGATTGCAAGATTTTTATGCAAAAAATCAAACCGGATAAAAAGAAAAATTGGATAGTATATGTGTCGACTTTCCCGCCGCGTGAATGCGGCATCGCCACATTCACCGATGATTTGTCGCGCGCGTTCGGCGAACTTTTCTCCCCCGGAATAGAGTCGAAGGTGGTGGCACTAAACGTCAATGAGGTCAGCCATTTAAACTACCCGCCGAAAGTTATCGCGCAAATAAGCCAGGACAAAGCAAGCGACTACCTTCGGGTTGCCAAAGAATTAAACAACTTACCGCAAGTCAAACTGGTAAGTGTTCAGCACGAATTTGGCATTTTCGGCGGCCTGTGGGGTTCGTATCTGTTGGCCTTTTTGGAAACGATAAAAAAACCGGTAGTTGTCACTTTTCACAGCGTTTTGCCCGCTCCGGACGACAAACTGAAAGTGCTCGTTAAGGCAATCGCCGACAATTCTTTCGGCATCGTGGTAATGACCAGGCGTTCGAAAGAAATTCTTGAAAAGGATTACGGCATCGTCAAGAAAAAAATCCAGGTCGTACCGCATGGCATCCACCCTATGACATTTCAGAGTTCGGAAAAATCAAAGCGCCCGCTTGGCCTTTCAAAAAAAATCGTTTTGTCGACGTTCGGACTTTTAAGCAAAGACAAAGGAATAGAGTATGTCATTGAAAGTTTGCCGGAAGTGGTAAAAAAACATCCCGAGGTTGTTTACCTCGTTATCGGAGCCACCCACCCGACAGTCATACAGCGCGAGGGCGAAAAATACAGAAATACATTGATAAAAAAAGTTGACGCGCTTGGTCTCTCCGGCCATGTAAAATTCTATAACCGCTACATGGCTCTTCATGAACTTCTCGCTTTTCTCGATGCTACAGACATATACATTTCCCCTTCCCTTAACCCAAACCAGGCTGTTTCCGGCACGCTTACATACGCTATGGGAGCGGGACGTCCGGTAATCTCCACGGCATTTGCTCAGGCCAAAGAAGACGTACCTGCAAGCGTCGGCATGCTTGTGGATTTCAAGAAACCTCTGGAGTACCGCGATGCGATTTTGCATCTCCTCGCGGACACGAAGCGTCGGGAAAAGATGGGAGAGGTGGCGTACTTTATTACCCGCAACATGACATGGCCGAACGTTGCCATTGCTTACATGAAAGTCTTCAGCCGCGCCGTTCCGTCGTTTTCGTTTCAGGAAAAAAATCTGCCAAGAATAAAGATGGCTCACATTCTCAAACTGACGGACGATTTTGGGATATTTCAGTTCGCAAAATTGACCGAAGTGGATAAATTCTTCGGCTATACGACCGATGACAATGCAAGAGCACTCATCGCCGCGTGTCTGCACTTCGAAAAATTCAAATCCCACACTTCCCTTAATCTGATGTTGAATTACTTGAATTTTCTGGAGTATACCGTGCGTCCTGACGGCTATTTCAACAATTACGTGAACCAAGACAGGACGTTGAACTCAAAAGCAAACAACGTAGAAAGCATGGAAGACCCGACCGGACGCGCGATTCAAGCCCTGGCAAAAGTAGCAGCGTCGGAATCGGTGCCCTACCCTCTGAGAGAAAAAAGCCGTCAGTTGCTATTCCGAAGTTTGGACCAAAATCTGAAATTTACCCATCTTCGGGCAATGGCTTTTTTTATAAAAGGTTTGTGCACCTGGCTTTCGGGCGCCGAACACAATGGGTCCGTGTATGACCGACTTGAAGCAGTCATGGTGGCCTATTGCGACCAGTTGGTTTCCGCTTTCAAGAAAAATGAAAATGAAAATTGGAAATGGTTTGAACCGCATCTCACCTACGCCAACGCCATCTTGCCTGACGCTTTGTTTTCGGGCTACTTGGTCAGGCGCGGACAGAACATTGAGTGGCTGGAGGTGGGAACATCGGCGCTTGAGTTTTTAATATCAAAAACTTTTATCAAAAACGTGTATGTGCCGATAGGCCAGAGAGGTTGGCACCGCCAGGGCGGCCATCGGGCCCTCTACGACCAACAACCGGAAGAACCGGCGGCAATGGTAAAAGCTCTTGGAACCGCGTACATGGCAACCAAAAATGATAAATATCGGAAGCTTATGCATCGTACGTTCTACTGGTTTCTCGGCGATAATTTGGCCGACCGGATTATGTACGATGCCTCGACCGGCGGCTGTTACGACGGCTTGGCAAGACAGCACGTTAATCTCAATCAGGGAGCGGAATCTACCCTCTCCTATCTCATCGCCAGACTGATTTTGTGAAGTTTCAATCCAAAATCGGCAATTTAGATTGTGAAATAAAAAATCACCACAGTGTGGTAATTTTTTATTTAATGTATGAAAAAATATCTTTTTTTAGAGTTATATCTCCTTTTCGGAAAGGAAGGGTATGCCTTCTCCTTCTACCACAGTAAATGTCGTCCGCCCAATAAGAGTGCCTCGATGGGTCTCAACGGAGCAGCGGTAGCGGCCGAAAAGAAGATTTGTTTTTTGAGTATACCCTCGATATCCTTCCAAACGCCCTCCCGCAATCGGAAAAGGAATACGCGCCACTGTCTCCCAGTTTCCAGTCTTTTCATTAAAATGCTCCCATCGATGGTAGATGTTTGTTGAAATCCTCACGGGCGCAAATACGGAACTGAAACAATATGCGCTGTCTCCCTCTACATACGTGAATATGTCATCTGTACTTCGAAGGAATTCGTACCATGAGGGCTTTTCGTATACGACTTGATAGTTTCCGTTTGGTAAACGCGCGACACTGTGATACACGCCAATCTCGCGGATTGACAAAGGAACCGGTGGGATAATATTTAAAAAGTAAAAAGAGTTAAAAAGAATAAATATCGTGCCAATGGAAAAAATGCTGCTTTTGAGAGCCCCCGTAACGCGCTCGGGCGACGTCATATACAGAAGAGACAAAAAAACAAAAACAATAAGGAGACTGATTATCGTACTTGCAAAAAAGATACCGTCCCCTATCTGCCGTACGATAATCGGAAAAATAAGGGCGCAATAAGAAACAAAAAGAAAATACCACGCCGAAATATGAAAATTCAGGCGCGCGTAGTGCGTGCGCAAAAACTCATTGCCGACAAGAAATGCGCCAAATATCAAAAAGAAAAGAAAACTTCCAACGAGAGTGCCGCTTCGCGCATACAACACGATAAAGCCCCCCGCGAGGTTACCGAAAGCGAATTGCACTATGGCAAGAAGAATAGTCGGTGTAAAATCGCCTTTCTTGCCATATATCGTCAGAAGGAGAATTCCGCAGGCAGAAACCAAGATGTACCACAATAAAACAATATTCGTGTACAACTGGTCGGGACGGACAAGCGTGAATGAATCCCAGATAAATCCGGTAAAAATGGAAATCGTCCCCACATGCCGTTCGTGTTTTTTTACAAATTCCCGAACGGGAGCAGGAACAAGTGCAAACGGGTTAGTTATCATGGAAATAGAAAGTCTTTTGAATCTCCCAATGATTATCCTGATGCACAAAAAGTGTCAGGTTATTGAATTGTAGGTCAAAATGCGGCGCGGGTAGAGAAGAAACATAATCCCACACGTTTTGTGATTGCTCCGGTGACAAGTAACGGGCAATGGAGGCGTGCAGTTTGAGGGGCAACGGTATAGGTTTTTGATAATTACCAAAGCCGGAAAGAAGATGGAGAAGTTTTTCGGCTTTTTCCTGCACACGCACGTTGTCTTTGATGCCAAGAAAGATTGTTCTAGATTGGGAGCCAAATCGTTCAAAGCCGTCGATAACCAAAGGAGATGTTTCTTCCTTCACTGCTGTGTCTTCAAGGACTTTTTCGATTACAGAAATATCTCCGGTTTCAAAAGGTGCTTTAAGTGTCAGGTGCAGGGGTATGTATTCGCTTAAATTTTTAATGCCAAAACGTTCCGACAAATCAGCAGTGATTTTTTTGTAGTATTCACCCGCCTCTCCCTCTATTAAATATCCGATGAAATATCTCATTTTTATTTAAACTCGATATACAGTTACATAAATTAAATAGTATATTTTTTGTGCCAAGAGACAGGAAGCCCGCTTTTTAAGGCTTTATCGATTGTGTCTTGAGTGCCTGTACTGTTATTTACCTGAAAGGCATACACTTCGTCCGAGATTTTGATTTCTTCGTCGTGACGAAGATTGTAATGCTCTTGGGTAATGGTGTCATATGGCATTTCTATAAGAGCGCTAGGATTAACATCTTTTATTTTCTGCAGAAGTCTTTCGAGATTATCTATAGTTTCCTCTGTTACGGGTTCTTGGCACCAGTTCGTGTGATAATCGTGTATATAACTTTTCAAGACAGCGGGAATAACTACCTTCAAGCGTGAAGCGTCAGGGAAAAGTGCCATTGCTTCGTCCATAGCAAAATAATCAACTCCCGTCGTTCCACCCGTCACAATTCCATCTCCACGGGAAAGCACTTCGCAAACAGCTGTCCGCACATCGTTTTCTACGATGTCATTCGTCAGCCTCCATGTTCCTGTAAACAAAATCCATTTCACCACAGTAGTAGCCAGCATCAAAATTCTTGCTTAATTGAGATTAATGAACACTAATAACCCTTTTTCTTCCTTCTTGTATTATAGAAATCTTCCCTCTGTTCTTTTGTAATAAAACCATTTTTCTCAAGATTTTTTATAATAAAAGGTATTTCTTCTACTTCTTTTTTCCAAGTTTTATACAAATCCAAGACTTCAGCATACATAGAGTTTCCCGACTGTATATCACGCATAAAAAGTAATGCTAAGGCATTGTATTCTACCATTTCCACAAAAGCATAATGGATCGACTTAAGAGCAGAACTTTCTTTTGTTTGGAGATGTATAACTTTTAGTGCGAGTTCTTCTAACATATTTAATAAAAAAACCTGTTGATTTAAAATGTCTATTTCAAAATAAACATCAGGGTATTTCTTTGAAACATCAATAAGAATTGATTGTTGACGTTTAAAATTTTCTGAATACTTATCCCTAAGATAGTTAATATCAGGGTTTATTAAGTCAATTTTTGAAAAAACAAAATCTGGGTACGCTTTCATAATAGCTTTTTTAACTTCATTAGAATAAGGAATTATTTTTTCCCGAAAAAAAACTATTTGATCTATTGTTGCTGATAACTCATCTTGTCTTTTTTTGTAAAAATAGGTAACCAAGGCTACCCCTAAAGAAAGCGAGCCAACTATACTGGATATTTTTTGGAGTGTATCCAGACTATAATTTACAACAATCGAGGAAGCGACCAAAAGAGCACTAAAGATTATAGAGACTGTTAGAAGATTTTTATTTAGATAATTTTTCATTTGCAAACCAATTTAATGTGACAGTTTTTGATTCAAAATACTTTTATTTACCCTTTCTCCACTTCTCTATCTCCCCATGATGTCCTGAAACAAGCACTTTCGGCACACTGTATTTTTTCTTTTTGTAGACAAGGGTTTCAGGGCGGGTGTACGTTTCCCCCGAGGCAACACGGCTTTCTTCAACCGAGGATTGATTTCCAAGCACGCCGGGAATGTGGCGGGAAATCGCGTCAATCAAAACCATGGCGGGCAACTCCCCTCCCGTGAGCGTATAGGGGCCAACAGAAATCTCCTCTGCTTTCAGAATTTTTTTGACACGGGCATCAATGCCTTCGTATCGTCCTGAAATCAAAACAATATCGCCTTTGAAAGATGAGAGTTTCTGCGCATCCGCATTTGTAAATTGTTTGCCTCGTGGAGAAAGGATTATGACTTTGGCTTTTTTAGCTTTCACTTTCTCCACCGCTTTCAAAATCGGCAACGCCTGCATGACCATGCCAGGGCCTCCGCCATACGGCTTATCATCCACTCGTCGGTGCTTATCTTCGGTAAAATCACGCGGATTATAGAGTTTTATTTTTATTTTTTTCTTTTCCTGTGCGCGCTTAATGATGGACTCATTGAGGTATGAATCAAAAGCGTCGGGAAATAATGTGACTATATGGAATTGCATAAGTAAGAAAACGATACAATATTTTCCCTGTTTTGTAAAAGAAAAGCCCGGGCGAAATTCGCTCGGGCTTTAATCTTAAAAGGACTGTATTAAAGGAATTAGAACGAATATCCGACGTTGAGCATTACTTCCCAGCCTGCCAAATTGTTTTCAGGTTGAGCATACGGCCCGCGTATCTCCCAATTGCCGAATGTGGAGCGAACAGCCGCATCAATGTTCAAGGAATTCGCGACGTGCTTCCTGTATGAGAAACCTGCAACTCCGCCAGGCTGCGCGGGCATAGTGAGACGATTGCCTAAATCGTTCTTGGCATCATCTGTGCACCGAAAGAAAGTGACTGCGGGCCCGATATCCAACCAGAAGTCATTGAATAGGTTGTAGCCGAAAAGTGCCATGTACCTGACCATATCAATGTCGGTGTTCGTCTGGAAATCTTCTCCATATATTCTCTGTTGCATATAGAGAACCGCCAGGCCCAATGAACCTTTCCCCTCCCGATGTCTTACCCCGACCTCATAGGCAACCGGGTCTGATGCATATTTCATATTGGAGTGGTGATACCCGGTTCCGGCATATACTTCCCATTTTTCCTCGGCGCTTTCCGCAAATGCAGAGGGAGCGCGGACGAACAGTACTGCAACAACACACACGATGAAAGCGATTGTTCTCATCTTACAGACCTCCTTTCTAGGAACATGTTTCCCGCCACACTACAGCAAATTCCCCTTAAGTCAATGAATGTGAGAGCCTCGTTGTAAAATAAAAAAAAGACCTACTTACCATTATGGTTTTCGGTCTTTTGGAAAAAATCTTAAACCGGTTGCGGTTCCCGCAATGCTTTAAGAGGACGCAACTCCTTGTACTTGCAAAACTCTGCAAGGGACACTTCTTTGACAACGTGGCTTTTTTCGAGATGGTTGAAACCACCGCTTAGTCCACTGAACCCACTTGCATGTTCTTCGAGTGCGCAACAAAGGCAAATTCGTTTGGGCAGATGGCTCTTAGACTCATCACTCCCTTGAATCGGGGTTTCCACCACCTCTTCATGCGGACATTTTTTCCTCAGCGAGCGCATGAGGTCATTTATCCGATTACAGACGAGGTCACGTTTTTTGACTTGAGAAATAATTTTATTTCTTAAGCCATCGAGATGTATGTGGTTTGACGGCATTTTCGGCCTCCTTTCTTTTGGTTTAGAGATTTATCAAAGACAGATATCTGAAAGTAACCCTATACCAGCAGAAGAAAAAGTAAAGAACCCTTAAAGTGTAAGAAAAAAGGGTCGTCAGTAAATTACTGAGCGACCCTTATTATGTCCTCTTCAGACAGAAACTCGAGCAAGATAGGATTACGCTCCTCTTTCTCCTTTCGCTTTGTCCGTGCCTTTTCTCTTTGCTGAACAATTTTTATCATATCTTCCCGCCCGGATATCCGACGCTCACTGCATTTCAGCACCTCTTCCTTAAGAGACGCGAGAGCAGTTCTTACAGTCGGTTCAAAACCATTAATTGAACATTGCCCTTTCGCGCATGTCAGCCGTAAACATGGAATATGCGGTGAGATTGTCCATCCCAAACGGAGTTCTCGCTTGTTCCACATGCCATAGTACGACAATTCCTTAATCCCCAGAATCCATGAAATATTTCCTTCTTTGGTTACAGAGTGAATGTGGTGTATTACCTTCAGACGAACGTCAGAAATTGGCATCACGACCTCCTTTCATATAAAGAACATTATTTTAAGCAAGATTAACAGTAAGCCCGAGAAAAAGCAAAAATGGAAAAGAAAAGAGAGCTCGGGCGGAGCTCTCTTTTTTGTTGCAAAAGTCAGACTTTTGCCGTTTCCTGTTTATTCGGAAACTTTTTCATTTTTTTGAGGTATATATATTCCACCCGGGCAAAAAGACTGTTGAGGGACGGGTCGGTCGAAGCATTATACGTTTCCGTCTTGCCATCGGGAAAAAAGATGCGCAGATACAAATACCCGCGTTCCTCCCCCATCTCAAGTTCAAGCTTCGCGCTTTCCCGCCTCCAGTAGGCGAGAAAGAAACATTTACCCGGCTTGTGGCGGGAGACGTCCGCTTTCCAACGAATTTTCCGACGCTTCATGTCCTGTTCTATTTCGGCAATGCGTACCGCCCCCTTCCCAAATTCGGGCTTTTCAAAGATAATTTCATCTTTTTTCATTTGCATCCTCCATTTTTCTCGCATTAATGTTGAAAAATAGAGCGAGTTTTTCATCCCAACGGGGTGGCGTATGATTTGAGATTTCCCCCCAGAGTTCTATGAATTCTTCGGAAGACTCAAGGTACCCCCCTTCCATGGATAGCGAATATCCGAACCGAAGTGATATCCTCTGCACTTGGATGTAAAAGCCCGTCCAGAAAGAATGGCCGATAAGAACAACATCATCCTCATAGAACGCAAGGAAATATCTGTCGAATATTCCCCGCACATTCCATTTCAGATTTCTGTCTCTCGTCTCAATGAGCAACGTTCTGATGATTGCGTCTTTTTCCTCCGTGGAAAATAGCATAAAACCTCCTTTGTTATATAAAGAAACTTTTCTGCCCTGAATCTACAATAAAAACGAGGTAAAAGCAAAACCCGCCTTTCGGCGGGTTTTGCAAAAAATCTAAAGAAATATTAGAGCTTGAGGTCTTCCATTACTTGGTCAACCGTCTTTGAAGCGCTCATTACGGGAGCTTCGCGCTTTCCTCCTTCCGGTTCGTTGATTTTGAGGTTAACGCGGGCATTGTTTTTCATGCCAACGACTCTCAAAAGGGTTCGGATGGCTTTGGCGGTATTTCCGCTTCTGCCGATAACCTTGCCCATATCCTCCGGTCCGACGTCGAGTGTCAAAAGAACACCCATTTCATCAACCTTGCGGTTGATTTTCACCGCGTCCGGATTATCAACGAGAGCCTTTATGACATACTCAAGAAACTGTGCGTCTCGTTCCATGCTAGTTCAGAAAAATTAACTTATGTTCAGAATTCGACCGTTTTACAAACCACGCGGGACAATAAAATCACCCGCGGTATTGCTGTTTTCAGAGTAGCAATTTTTGAGATGGACGTCAAAAAGACATCCACAAAGAAAGAAACCAAAAGAAAAAGAGGCCTATTTCGCGGCCCCTTCTTTGGTTTCTTCTTTTTCTTCTTTGGGAGTTTCCGCGGGGGCCTCGGCAGGAGCTTCAGCTTTAGGAGCGGCTTCTTCGGCTTTCGCTTCTTCTTTAAGAATCGGGCTTTTCTTGGGAAGAACGTTTATCTTTTTGCCTTTTACGATTTTGAGGTCAACAAGCATATTGTGGACCGTACCCGACATTTGAGCGCCTTTTGAAATCCAGTGTGTGATGCGTTCCGTTTTGAAATCATTTGAGGGGCGGCGCATATCGTGTGAGCCCAAGATTTCAAGGAAACGTCCGCTTTTTGTGGAGTTTTTTGAATCAGTCAAAACGAGCCGAAAAACCGGTTCGTGCTTGCGTCCAACTCTCTGCAATCTGATTTTTAACATGAAGGGTATATTAACAGAAGAATACATGACGGTCAACAAGGACAAAATGGCGAGACAACCGCATGTTTGCTATAGTGTCTAAGTATTACATCTATGAAACACAAATCAGGCAAGAGCGAAACGGAAGCGCGAATAGTGGGACAGATAAGCATCAATAGTAAAGGTGTCGGATTCGTCTCATTTCCCGGGCTCTCGGAAGACGTCGAAATACCCGAGAGTTCCCTTAAAACAGCTCTCAATAAAGACACGGTGGAAGTGCTCCTCCATCCCGCTTTTGCAAAAAAACGCAGAAGCGGAGAAGTCATAAAAATCGTAGCGCGGGCAAAAACCCGCTTTGTCGGCATAGTCAAAAAACAAAATGACTTATGGATTCTTGTGCCCGATGACAGACGAGTCTACCGTGACATCATCATCTCCGAAAAAGATTCTCCACTTACGGAAGGGGTCAAAGTCGTGGTTGAAATGACCGAGTGGCGACACCACAAAGAAAATCCGCAGGGAAAAGTTGTTGCCGTGCTCGGCGCCCCCGGAGAACACAACGTGGAGATGGAATCCATTGTCCTTGAAAAAGGCTTTGACCTGCGTTTTCCGAAGGAAGTTGAGGAAGCCGCGGAACAGGTAAAAAAAGACACATATCCCATACGCCCCGAGGAATTGGCGAAACGCCGTGACATCCGGGAAATTACGACATTCACAATCGACCCCGCCGATGCCAAGGACTTTGACGACGCCCTCTCATTCCGCACAATTGGCGACAATCTTTATGAAATCGGAGTGCATATCGCCGACGTGTCCCACTACGTAACCGAGGGAAGCGCCATAGACAAAGAAGCAAAAAAACGCGGCACATCCATTTATCTTGTGGACCGCACAGTGCCTATGTTGCCCCCCGTACTTTCAAACGACCTGTGCAGTCTAAACCCCAATGAAGACAAGTGTTCTTTTTCGGCCATCTTTGAAATGACCGGAGAAGGAAAGGTACAAAAACGCTGGTTCGGAAAAACAGTTATGAATTCCGACAAACGTTTTGACTACGAAGAGGCCCAGGGAATTATTGAGAAAGGCGGAATATTTGAAAATGAGCTTCGCACATTGAATGCCATAGCAAAAAAACTTACGGAAAAAAGATTCAGAGAAGGTTCGATTGATTTTGAAACTGTTGAAGTTAAATTCAAACTCGATGAAAACGGTGTTCCGTTGAGCGTGTACAAAAAACCTCGTTTGGATACCAACCGTCTCATTGAGGAATTCATGCTGCTTGCAAACCGCGAGGTCGCGGAATTCATGTACCGCGCTCAAAAATCGCAAGGAAACAAGATCGGCTCTTTTATTTTCCGCATTCACGATGTGCCGGACAAAGAAAGAATCGAATCGCTTGCGGTGTTCGCACGGGCGCTCGGATACGTACTTCCCATCAAAAACGGGAAGGTGACATCAAAAGATATGAATGCGCTCCTCAAAAAAATAGAAGGAAAAACGGAAGAGTCTTTGATAAGCACCGCCGCTGTCCGCTCGATGGCCAAGGCGGTATATTCCACCAAAAATATCGGCCATTTCGGACTGGCGTTCAATTACTACACGCACTTCACCTCCCCTATCCGCCGCTATCCTGACCTTATCGTTCACCGCCTTCTCGAACAATATCTTCAGAACAAAGCAATTCCCCTCAATGAATACGCCAAATACGAAAAGATAGCCGAGGAGGCGTCGGCACGGGAAAAAAGCGCGGCGGAAGCGGAGCGTGATTCCGTCAAATACAAGCAGGTTGAGTATATGACTAAATTTGTCGGCAAAGACTTTAAGGGAATCATTTCCGGCGTAACCGAATGGGGCATCTACATTGAGGAAATGGAGACCCGTTCCGAAGGGATGGCGAAATTGCGCGATATGAATGACGATTTCTATACTCTCGACGAAAAAACATATTCTCTTGTCGGAAGAAGAACAGGAAAACGGTTTAGCCTGGGCGAAGAGGTGTCCTTCCGCGTTGCGGGCACCGACCTTGAAAAGAAAACGATTGATTACAGACTCTTATAAGTTGTGCTAGACAAAAAAGAGCCGCTGTAAGAAATTACAGCGGCTCCGGAGTATAGCATTACCATTGCAAAGTGAGTGTGGCTTTTCCTGCCACCGTTTCATTGTCGCCAACAGCAACGGAACCGCCGGCTTGCAATGAATCGTTGAAACGCATGGCGAATCCGAGACCGCCCGCTTGACCATCCCGAAGAAAACCACCGCTTAAAGAGGTGGCGAATTTTTTGTCGAAATCGACATGAGGAACATCAAGCGCGGCAACAGTCGCGAGACCTTTCTCGAGTTTCTCCGAGTCGTAATCCTGACCGGGAGTCCCTTGGGGACCCTGTATGCTTTGGCCGTCCTTGCCGTCCTTTCCGTCGGCACCCTGGACAATAATGACCGTCTTTTGGTCATGGTTGTTGTGCCCGTAATTTTTGTCGTTGTGACTGTTTTTGTTTTCATGGGAATTGTAGTGCGAATTCCCCCCTTTGAAATTTCCGCCCGGCGCAGAATTGCCGCCGGCAAATGCGGGATTCCCGACACACAACGCGACTGCAAGAGCAAAAGCGAAAACAACGGATACCTTCTTCATACCTTCCCCCTTTTTGGTATTGGTTTTTTCAATCGTGCGAATGCCTCCTTCATCCGACACGCGGTAAGCGACTCCTGTCGCATGTGAATGTACAAAAAGCTTCCTGCTATTGATAGCATAGTAAGTGTCTTTGTCAATAAAATCGCGGAGATTCTATTTCGCTACCACGACCGCCTCGTCGAATTTTACCGAAAGGAGTTTTGACATTCCTCCGGAATCCATTGTCACGCCATAGAGAACGCCGGCACGAGACATTGTCTCGCGGTTATGCGTGATTAAAATCAGCTGGCTTTTCTTTGAAAGATTTTCAATCATATCGCCGTATTTTCTCGAGTTCGCTTCGTCAAGTGCGGCATCGGTCTCGTCGAGAATGACAAAAGGTGGCGGATTAACCTGAGAAACGGCAAAAAGAAGGGCGATTGAGGTAAGCGCGCGCTCCCCGCCCGAGAGCATCATAAGACCTTTGATTTTCTTCCGCGGAAGAGAAACGGAAATTTCTATTCCTTCCTCAATTTCTTCTTCCACGGACATTGAGGATTCTTCGTCCTCGGACAATATGATATCGGTATCGGATCGTTTTCGTTTTTTCTCTTCGACAACGGAAAGCGAGGCGGTGCCTCCGCCAAACATCAAAGTGAAAAAATCTTTAAACTGATGATTGATCCGGGAAACGCCGTCTTTGAATTCCACATTCAATTTTTCTTCCAATTCTTCAATAAGCGTTTTGAGGTCCATCGCGGACTTTTCCAAGTCCGTTAATTCCCGCGCCAAAAATTCATCGCGCTCGCTTGTCTCTTTGAATTCTTTCAGCGTTTCCTCACCTCCTCCGCCCATGTCTTCAAGGCGAATTTTCAGTTTTTCGATTGCACGACGCCTGTCTTCCTGGATATCGCGCGGTTCTTCCATCACCGTCTTTGCGGCGATTTCTTTCCCGTCTTCGTCCTTTAAAACAAAGGTCTTGTATTCCAGGATGGCGGCACCGATAAGCACTCCCGCTTCGGTAAGTTCGCGTTTAAAATCCTCATCCGCGCGTCGAAACGTCATTTCATCGTTTGAAACCATTGTAAGCTCGGAGCGCACCTCTCTTTCTTGGGCCATTATCCTGAACACTTCTTTCTCCGCATCGCGGCTCGTATCTTTTTCTTTTTCGATTCCTTCTTTGAGTATTCGGTATTCTTTTTCAAACCCTTCTTCGTTATTTTTCAGAGAAACAATTCGTTTTTCTATTTCCCTTTTCTTGTCATTAAGCAATTCGATTTCCTTTTGCGAATCGGAAACAATGGGAGATACCGTTTGCCTGTGCGAAGAAATAAAATCACGGACGGAATGGAGAATAGTTTTAATGATTTCCCTCAGAGAAGCGGGGTCCGAGGAAGCCGTTTCCGCCTTCGATTCAAGGTCTCCCGCAAGTACTTCAACGTCGCGCAGCGAAACGCTTCCCTCTCCTTTCTCACGTTCAATGGTTTTTTGTCTCTCAATAACACGCTCGTTGGAAGCAATTTCCCCTTCTATACGGCCAAGGTCGCGCGTGAGGGCATCTTTTTCTTCCCGGGTTTTCTTTATATTTTGTTCAAGCGAAAAAATGCGTTCGGTTTTTTCGTCCCGCGAGTGCGAGCCTTCGAGAATTTTCTTGGCTTTCACGAGTTCCCCTTCAAGCCGTTTCAAATCGTTTTCCGGCCCGCGGCGTCTGTCTTCAAGTTCTTTTCTGGTTATTGAGAGATATGTGTGCTCGCGGTTGAGGTAGCGCAAGTAGAGCACGCGCAATTCTTCCTTCGTTGAACGTGCTTTCTCGATTTTTTCAATTTGTTTTTTCAGAAAACGCAGATGTGGGGCAATTTCCCTTCGCAGGGATTCTACGGATTTTATATTTTCCTGCGTTTTTTCAAGTTTTCGTTCGCTTTCAAGCCGTTTATATTGATAGATTTTAAGTCCCAAAGCGTCCTCTATCATCTCTTTACGCTCTTTGGGATTCGTATTTAAAATTTTGTCAGCTTCGCCTTGGGAAATAATGTGGTGGCCCGATGCGCCAATGTGAGCGGAGGCAAGCAGCTCCAAAATATCCTTTAGGCGCACACGGCTGCCGTTTAGAAAATATTCGTTTACGGAATCACGGTAGACGGTGCGTTCAAGAATAACCTCTTCAAAATCAATCGGAAGAGCCCGCCCTCGATTATCAAACGTCACCTTAACCGAAGCACGGCTTGCTCTTGGCACGGTTTGAGAGCCGTTCCAAATAAGGTCTTCACCCCGTTTGCCGCGCATTGATTTGATGGACTGTTCGCCCAATACAAACCGAAATGCCTCGGCGATATTTGATTTCCCCGAGCCGTTTGGGCCTACAATAGCCGTTATCGGTGAAGAAAATTCAAGAGAATCTTTTTTTCCGAACGATTTGAAACCGGAAATTTCGAGGTTTTTCAAATACATGTTTACCATCTTAACACGTTTACTTATCTGGCTAAAAATGGTTGACTGGATGACAGATAGAAGCACTCTCAAAACAAAAAGGAGGCGATATTTATGGCTATTATATCGTTGGTACTCAGTACGCTTATGTTCGTCAGTCCACTTGTAGAAAACAGACCCAAGCACCTTCTCGTCAAAGAGAGACAAGAGATTGGGTACAAACTGGTAGTCTCAGAACCTTTTCAGTCTGGAATGAAAAATGTATGGTGCATTAAATTTATTCTTGCAGGAGAAAAAAACGAGACAGGTGAGGTGGGCGTATACGAAAAGGTCAAGAACGGTACGGGAGAAGTAAGTGTTTTTAAAGCGTTGAGTACTCAAGAAATAGAGCAGTACACGCGGGTAGCCTTTTATAGCGAAAAGGAAACACGTGAGTCGATTATAGAATCGATTAACGGCGGGAAAATTTTTATTACAGCCGTTCACCTTGTCTATATTGAGAATGGTAAAGAGGCGCTTCTGTACATTGCGCACACAAACTAAAAAGACCCTCATATATTTTATTGTTGAGGGTCTTTTTCTATTTCCAGCCGCTTTTTTGGAGAGCGTTCTTGGCAGCCTCCTGCTCGGCGATTTGTTTTGAGCTTCCTTCGCCAGAAGCAATCATGGTTTCATTTAAAAATACTCCGACGACAAACTGTTTGTCGTGGTCCGGGCCGGTTTCTCTCAATATTTGATATGCCGGCGTAATTCCTTTTTGTTCCTGGGCGCGTTCCTGGAATAAGCTTTTCGCGTCAATAAGAGCGCCACTTTCAATAATTGCGTCAATCAAAGGCCTGACGTGTTTGAGGACAAACATTTTTGCCGACTCGTAACCTTGGTCAAGATATATCGCACCGATAATCGCTTCAACCGCGTTTGCGATAATGAACTGCCGCGCGCGTCCAACGTCTTTCGCTTCTCCCTTGGATAACAAAAGGAAATCATTGATTCCGACATCGATACCGACTTGGGAGAGACTGTTTGCATTTACAAGCGCCGCTCTGTAAGCGGTAAGGTCGCCCTCGGTCTTCTCCGGATACTCTTCAAAAAGATAATGGGTGATAGCGAGCTCAAGCACCGCGTCACCCAAAAACTCGAGGCGTTCGTTATGGGCCAAGGAAAGGTCGCGGTGCTCGTTGATGAAGGAACGGTGAATAAAGGCCTGCTTGAGAAGGTCCTTGTTTTTAAAGGTTATTCCTATTTTTTGTTCAAAATTTGAAAAATCCGTCATTTGTTCTATTTCTTCTGCTGTGGATGCTTTTGCAAGAGTATGTTAATCGCTTTTGTGACCAATGGCAAGATGTCGTTGTAAAAATTGAGTGTGATAATGTCGCTCAGTTTAAACCACTTTACGTCATCAAGGCCCCCCTCTTTCATAAGTTTTACATCGTCAAAAGGAGACGACGCAAGAAAATATACGACTTGTTTTTTTATTTTACCCTTTTCCGGGTCAAAGGTCGTGTATGAATTTTCACCCAATTTTTCTTCCGGAGAGATGGTAAGGCCGATTTCCTCTTTGATAACGCGTACAACACCCTCCTCTTCCGATTCTTTCTCGTTGAGGTGACCTTTGGAGAGGGTCCAGTACCCGAATACGTCATGCACAAGCGCGAGGTAAATTTGTTTCTTTTCAACGGCATAGACAATGGCACCCGCGAGCCGTTCCACCGGCAATTGGCTGTCAGGCACATCGGGTGAAAACTTTTTACGTTTGGAAATCTCGTCTTTCCCCGGTTCCCCCATTTCTTTGTACACGGCGCCAAGTACCCCGTTTATAAATTTTCCGCTCGTTTCTCCTCCAAACGTTTTCGCCAGTTCAATCGCTTCGTTAATGGCGACTTTGGGTGGCACTTCTTTTCTGTCCGAGAAAAGCAATTCCGAAAGTCCGATGCGTAAAATATTCCGGTCGATGATTGAGATACGGTCAATCGGCCAGTCGGGAGCGGCTTTCTCGATAATGCGGTCAAGGTCCTTTGACTTCTTGATAACCGTGTCCAGGAGTCCCTCCATAAACGAAAAATCTCCCATGCCGGGAGCAAATTCCTCTACATTCCTCTTAAGGATTTCTTTGACCTCACTGCTATTTTTGGACGCAAAATCCCACTCGAATAGGGTTTGCATCACAATTGATCGTGAAAGGTGCCGATTAGCCATATTTTACAACGTGCATATGTAACTTCTCATCCTCAATCTTATCAAAAAACAAAACCTGCTACAAACTTCTTTTATTGCCTGGCACAACGAGAGGGTTCCGCCTCTTATTTCTTCTCCGTTTCTTTTTTCTCTTCGGTCTTTTTAAGTTTTTTGGCCTTTTTTTCTATAGCCGCGGACACGTTAACAATTTTCCTGCCGCGGTATTCTCCACAATTTTTACATACGGTGTGGCGTGATACGGGAGATTTGCAATTCGGGCATATAGACAAAGCCTCCGCCTTAAGGGCGTGGTGAGAACGGCGGTTCGCCGTGTGGGATCTCGTGTGTCGCATTCGTACAACCATATCTGGGCAAGTATAAAACATTTTAAAGAAAAAGCAAGAAAAAACCCGCAACATTGCGTTGCGGGTTTTTGAAAAACTTAAGGAAGATTATCCGTTGCAGCATGCCTGCATACCAAAGAATCCTCTGAACGTTTTCACAAAAGGAATGTTCTTGTGAGAACGAACCATCGTGAGACGATCAAAAGAAAGGAACTTCCGGTAAGAAGGCTTTAATCTTTGGATGATTGGAAGTGACAAGGTGAGAAACGCCTTATGCGTAGGAAAAAGATTTTCCATCGCGAAACACAGCGGTACCCACTCAGGCGCTTTCCATTCTTCCTTCCGCACCTTCCCCCCGACTGATTCGGTGAAGGTTCGCATTTCCTTTCTCAAAAACAATTCTCTGCCTGTAGCGTCAACGAAAAAAATCTTCTGCGAGTAACCAAACATTGTACCAATGTCTTGAAGCTGCTCGCATTCGTTCGGTTTAAGCGTGACGCCAATTTTTTCTCTGCATGCGCGACACAGGGTTGATACGGGTTCCTCACCCGACAATTGCCTGCTTCCCGGAAGACGAAACATCCACTTCCCTGACCCCCTTCTTGCCGAATACGCAAGAATGTAGGGTATCTCGTTCACTTCTTTGCTAATGATGCCCAGAGCATAATGTTCGCTTCTGTAGCCCACTATCTTTCGAATTGAAGAGCGATACGGAAAAAGTGAACTGCGTTTTTCCATAGATATCACCATCCTTTTTGTTTTTCGGTTGTAAAGAACTTTACACTGACAAACTGGGCAAACAATAACAAAAATTGGGTAGTTTGTCAATTATCTGTTCACACAGTTTTTGGCTTATTACAAAGAAAAAGCCCCGTTCACTTGAAAGTGAACGGGGCGGAAGCGGGTTTTGCTTACTCTTACGAGGAGGCAAAACAATTGCAAGTGAGGCGGCGGAAGAAGGCGATAGTTACAAGAAAACCGAGAAAAACAATCGCCGCAACCAACAACAGGCCTCCCGCAGTCATGCCTGGAGGCAACAGAGACAGCGTACAGGCCGTATCACATCCCCCAGGACCGGCTTTGTGGAGAATTCCTGTCAGATTCCCCCACTGGTGCACAATTGCCGGCCACAGCGTTCTGAGAATCTGCCAGAATATATACACATAGGCAAACAGTACAACTAAAAAGATACCGTAGGCGGTTTTATCCAAACCCTTTTCCGTCTTAGTCATTTCTCCTCCTTTTTGTTTGAAAGAACCTATATTTACTTTTCTTAATCATAACAAAAAAAAGAGGTTCTGTCAAATAAAAACCCGCGCCTTTCGCAAAGCGCGGGTTAAGATGTTCTTACAGTTCATCCAGTCTGTTATTTAAAAAAAGGTACAAAAACCTACCGACCGCATAGGCACACGTGAGACAGAAGCCCAATAGCGAAAGGAGTCCTACCCCCATCATCAAACCTTCAGCGGTTGCTAGGTTAACTCCCCAACCGCGCGACACGTTAATTGAAAACGTGATATGGGTTCCAAAAAGCCGGCTCAGGCAGAAATAGGAACCCCAGAGAAACAAAATGACAACAACCAGGCACAGAGAGACGAAAATATTCTGTATAAACCTGATACGCTGTCTTTCTGCCCATTCTTTGTCGTCCAGTATATATTTGGTTATCACACAACCCTCCTTTTTGAATTTTTAAAATACGGGAATCTGGTGAAAATTATCAACATAAAAATCTTTCTGTCAAATAATATTTTTTAGAAAACTTCTTCGGTGCAATAAAGAAGGTCCGTGTTTTTTGATGCGCTTTATGTGAAGAGAAGTTCCATAACCTTTATGGATTTCGAAAGAGTAATTCGGGTATAGTTTTGCATAACGCACCATCCTGCGGTCGCGCAGGACTTTCGCGATAATTGATGCAAGACTGATAATCGGTTCTTTTTCGTCTCCTCCGATAATCGTTTTTTGAAAAGAAAATGATGGGGGCGCTTTCAGGCTTCCATCAAGAAGCACAAGTGAGCGTTTTGGATTAACTTTTAATCGTTTCAGAAGACGTGCAATGCATAACCTCACTGCCTTTGCTATCCCTTTTTTGTCTATGGTAACCGATGATGAAAAAGACACACTGTATAAAATTTTTTGTTTTTTGAGTTTAGAGAACCATTCTTCCCGTTTGGCCAAAGAAAGCGCCTTTGAGTTGCGGATATGTTTAAAAAAGGCTTTGGGAAATCCGACAGGAACAACAACCGCTCCCACGGAAACAGGACCGGCAAGCGGTCCTCTTCCTGCTTCGTCGATACCGACAATATATTGGATTTCTTTTCTCATACGCCCATCGTATCACGAACCCGCCGACGGTCTGATATAATTTCCTCAATGTCATCTTTCGTCCATCTCCACACGCACAGCCATTACAGCCTTCTCACCGGTTTGCCCAAGATTAAAAACCTTGTTTCGGAGACAAAAAAGCTTGGGATGGATGCCATCGCCCTGACGGATAACGGAAACCTATACGGAGCGGTTGAGTTTTACAAGGAATGCAAAAAAGCGGGAATAAAACCGATTATCGGAGTTGACACCTACGTTGCGGCGAGAAGCCGTCACGACAAGGAAGCAACTCTGGATTCGGTGCGGACACGCATCGTGCTTCTTGCAAAAAATCTTACCGGATACAAAAATCTTCTTAAACTCGTCACTCTTTCCTACCTTGAAGGTTTTTATTACAAGCCTCGTCTCGACAGAGAATTGATGGAGCGGTATGCGGAAGGCCTTATCTGCATTTCTCCTTCTTTCAGAGGAGATATCGCTCTTTCCGCAATTTCAAAAAATTTCGACAAAGCCAAGAAAAGCGCGGCATGGCATATAAAAACATTCGGAAAAGAAAACTTTTTTATAGAAATCACTCACCATCCTGAGATTGATGGGCACGCGGAAAAAATGAAATTTCTTCAGATATTCGCGAAAGAATTGGGTATACCCCTCGTGGCCGCCCACGATGTTTATTACCTCAAAGCTCAGGATAAAAAAGTGCGTGATACGATGATGTCGATTCAGATGAATAAGGAAACGCACTTCAACGATGTTGAAGATTTTTCCCTTATCGATTCCGATACCGCGGCACGATACTTTGCGGACATTCCTGAGGCGGTCATCAACACGAAAAAAATAAGCGAGATGTGCAATCTTGAACTTGAGCTCGGGAAATGGGTGTTTCCCGCGGTACAACTCCCCGAGGGAAAAACTCACGATGATATGCTCCGCGATATTGTGGTAGAAGGACTTGAGCGGAAAAAAATGGAGAAAACGAAAGAGGTTGAAGAAAGAATCGAGTATGAGCTCGGAATTATTAGAAAAAAAGGTTACGCGCCGTATTTTCTTGTCGTCTGGGACCTGATGGAATATGCGCACGAAAAAAATATCCTTACCACCATCAGAGGTTCCGTCGCGGGGTCTTTGGTAACGTTTCTTGCAGGAATTACAAACGTCAATCCTCTTGAATACAAACTTCCGTTTGAACGTTTCCTCAATCCGGAGCGTCCGTCCCCGCCCGATATCGACATGGATTTCGCCGACAACCGGCGTGATGAGATGATTGATTACGCGAGACGCAAATATGGCGAGGATAAAGTGGCGCAGATAGGTACGTTTGGAACAATGATGGCCAGAGCCGCCGTCCGCGATGTAGCGCGTGCCTTGGGCTACTCATACGGCGTCGGAGACCGTATCGCTAAACTTATTCCGTTCGGCTCGCAAGGTTTTCCCATGACCATAGACCACGCCCTTGAGATTACGCCGGAACTCAAATCCTCATACGGCAACGATGCCGACACAAGAACCATTTTGGACATGGCGCGCGCGATTGAAGGATGCGCACGGCACATTTCCGTTCATGCCGCGGGCGTTGTTATTTCCCCCACTCCGCTTACCGACTTCGTGCCGCTCCAGTTTGACCCCAAAGGAGGAAAGCTGATCACCCAGTACGACATGCATTCCGTTGAAGACGCGGGACTTTTGAAATTCGATTTTCTCGGCATCAGAAACCTGTCCATTCTTGCGTACGCGGTTGAACTCGTGGCGGAGCTTAAGGGTGTGAAAGTCGATATTGAAAATATTCCCCTTGATGACAAAAAAACTTTTGAAATGCTTGCGCGCGGAGAAACCATCGGCCTGTTCCAGCTCAACGGCGCCGGAATGACGCGTTATCTAAAAGAGCTCAGGGCAACGACAATTCACGATATAAACGCCATGGTTGCCTTGTATCGCCCCGGACCCCTTGAATCCATTCCGCTTTATATTGAGCGCAAACACAACTCAAAACTGGTTTCGTATCTGGACCCGCGCCTTAAGGATATCCTTTCCCAGTCGCACGGAGTTATTACGTATCAGGACGACGTTTTGTTGATTGCCATCAATCTCGCCGGGTACTCTTGGCTTGAAGCGGATAAATTGCGCAAAGCGATGGGAAAGAAAATTCCGGCAGAAATGGAGGCGCAAAAAGAAAAATTACTTTCGGGCTTTATCAAAAACGGCATGACCAAGGAAAAAGCCGAGAAGCTTTGGAAACTTATTGAGCCATTTGCCGCGTACGGGTTCAACAAAGCTCACGCGGCAAGTTACGGAAAAGTCGCGTATCAGACTTCGTATATGAAGGCCAACTTCCCTGTCATTTATATGGCGGCGGTGCTCACCGCGGACGCGGGAGATGTGGAAAAAATCGCCGAAACCATCAACGAATGCAAGCGGATGGGCCTTGCCGTGCTTCCGCCGGACATCAACGAAAGTTTTAGAGACTTCACCGTTGTCGGAGGCGGCACGGAAAATGAAAAAATACGTTTCGGCCTTTTGACTATCAAAAACCTCGGCGAAGGCGTGGCGCACAGTATCATTGACGAAAGAAAAGCGAACGGAAAATACACGTCGCTTAAAAATTTTCTTGACCGTATTACAGACAGGAATTTGAATAAAAAATCACTTGAGGCGCTTATCAAATCCGGTGCCCTTGATGAATTCGGGGAACGCGGGGAACTTATTCATAATCTCGAAAATATTCTTGAATATAACAAGCAGAAAAACCACGGGCCCAAAAACCAGGATTCTTTGTTCGGAAGCGTTCACGAAGAAAGCGCACCTCTTACGCTTGAAAAAGCAGGCGCCGCGGGGACGGAAGAAAAATTGACGTGGGAAAAAGAACTGCTCGGTTTATACGTTTCGGGACATCCATTGGATAAATTCAGAGAAAAACTTGAAAGCAGAGATTTCCCGATTTCAAAAATTAAGGACGGAATGAAAGAAGGTATGGAAGCGGTTGCGGCGGGGATTATTGAGGAAGCAAAAAGTATTCTTACCAAGCGCGGAGAACGGATGATGTTTCTTAAAATTACCGATTTTACGGGAAGCATCGAGGCTGTTGTCTTTCCCCGCGTATATGAGGAATACAAAGACATTCTTGTGCTTGATAAATGCGTCGCCCTGAAGGGAAAAATATCGAAACGCGACGGAGAGTCTAGTCTCGTCGTTGAGAAGGCAAAAATCTTGTAAGAAGTGGATATAAAAAAGAAGCGAGTTTAAATCTCGCTTCTTTTTAGTTGATCTTGCTCGTGCCTATGCTTCCAATATTGCACAAGGTGCAAGAGTTTCCTTGTTAAGAAATGTCACAGAGACCTTTCTTCCTTTTCCGCTCAGAAGGAGGGCCGACTGGAATCTTTCATTATCTATCAAAGGTTTAAAGTTAAGATAACGAGAGTATGGACTAAGATACGAGCGTAGTTCATTTTCGTGCTCTTTCATGAAAGAAACTAATTTTTCCATCGCCTTTCTATCTTCATGTAAAGGACGCAAATTGAAGGCAAAACTGATTATGGCATGAGCAACTTCCCTTTGAAGGAAAAGGTGCTGGGATACAAGGTCATCCTTTTCTTTATCGAGTCGAAACCTAAAAGGATACCCCCGCCACCAAATCAAAAATCTGTTCAACACGTTTAAAATCATAAAGAACCTCCTTTCCGTTTAAGATTATTTAAAAGTAAATTGGTACAAAAGTCAAGATTCCCTACAAAACAATGCATGGATATTTCTTGTAATAATTGCTAGTATTTTCAACATGGACTCGAAAAAACTAGAACACCTGCGACACTCTCTTGCCCATCTCTTGGCAGCAGCAGTCCTGAAGTTATACCCCGATGCAAAGCCTACCCTCGGGCCCGCCATTGATAACGGTTTTTATTACGACTTTGACTTTCCCACCCCGGTTGCGGAAACCGACCTTCCGAAAATTCAAAATGTAATGCGGGAGATTTTAAAAACGTGGGATTCTTTCGAAGGAGAAGAGGTTCCTCCGGAAGAAGCAAGAAAACGATTTCAACACAATCCGTACAAACTTGAACTTATAGATGAAATAGTCGGGAAAAAAGAACCCCTGACTTTGTATACATCGGGAACATTCACCGATTTGTGCCGCGGTGGGCACGTTGAAGACATAAAAGAAATAAAGCCCGACGCATTCGAGCTTTCTCGCCTTGCCGGAGCATATTGGCGTGGTGATGAAAAAAATAAAATGCTTACTCGTATTTATGGCCTTGCGTTTCCAGATAAAAAGGAACTCGAAGAATACAAAAAAATGATGGCGGAGGCGGAAAAACGCGACCATCGAAAATTGGGCAAGGATCTGAAGTTTTTTACTTTTGACGATGATGTTGGTCCGGGACTTCCGCTGTGGTTACCGAATGGCACGGTGGTGATTGAGGAATTAGAAAAATTAGCAAAAAAAACCGAGAAGGATGCCGGCTATAAACAGGTACGTACCCCGCATATTGCCAAAGAGTCCATGTATAAGAAAAGCGGACATCTTCCCTATTACGAGGAAACCATGTTCCCTCCGATGGAGTATGAGGGCGGAAGATATTACTTGAGAGCGATGAATTGCCCTCATCACCACAAGATTTTCGCGTCAGAAAAACGCAGTTATAAAGATTTGCCATTGCGCCTGTCGGAATATGGCACGGTATACCGTCACGAAAAATCCGGGGAATTGTTCGGCCTTATGAGAGTGCGTATGCTTCAGATGAACGACGCACATATTTACTGCAGCGAGGAACAGTTCGCCGATGAATTCAGGAAAGTGAATGACATGTATCTTCATTATTTTAAAATTTTCGGTTTGGGAAAATATGTGATGCGTTTTTCCACGCATGACCCAAAAAAACTCGGGGAGAAGTATGTTGATGAGCCGGAATTGTGGGAAAAAACCGAGAATATGGTGCGAAATGTTCTTGTTGAATCAAAGATTCCCTACGTGGAAGTTCCCAATGAAGCGGCTTTTTACGGACCCAAAATCGACGTGCAAGTATGGAGCGCGATTGGCAGAGAATTTACCCTTGCTACGAATCAAGTTGATTTTGCCGTACCAAAACGATTCAACCTTACGTACACCACAAAGGAGGGACGGGAAGAAACTCCTTTATGTATCCATCGTGCACCGCTTGGAACTCATGAACGTTTCATCGGCTTTCTAATTGAGCACTACGCCGGAGCATTCCCCTACTGGCTTTCTCCCGTGCAGGTAAAAGTGCTTTCTATAGGAGAAAATCACAAGAAATTCTCCAAAAAAGTTTCCGAATTTCTGAATGAAAATAATGTGCGCGTAGAGCTTGATGACACTGATGAGGGACTCGGCAAAAAAATACGCGCTGCAAAAGTAAGCAAGGTTCCGTATATTTTTGTCATTGGAGATAAAGAAGTTGAAGCGGAAAGCGTCACTATTGAAAGCAGGGACAAGGGAAACATCGGCGTTCACCCACTTGATAAGATAATTCCGGAACTCAAATAAAAAACCCGCTTCAAGCGGATTTTTTATTTGAGTTCTTGTTTTCTCTTCACGTTAGAGTGAAAATTTATTTTTGCCAAACCTTGCGGAGTCCGAAGAGGGCGTGAGAAAGAGAATACTTGAAGCTTCCGCAAGACCTTGTGAGGTTTTTTCTTAAAAACCCACAAGGTGTACAGCTCCTGTAAGGAGCAGAGAAAAATTCAGCAGAATTTTATCGTGTTTGGGAAAAATAAATTGGAACGGGTTTTTAAATGTCGAGGTTGGCTTTATGGGCGTTGGATTGGATAAATGATTTTCGGGAAGCCACATCGTCGCCCATGAGAATTTCAAATATTTTATCCGCCTCGCGGGCATCGTCAATTGTCACCTGTTTTAAAATGCGTCTTTTGGGATCCATAGTCGTTTCCCACAATTCTTCGGCGTTCATTTCTCCGAGACCTTTGTAGCGCTGAATATTTACTTTAGGAACTCTTTTTGCCTTCTCCTCTTCAACTTCCACAGTTTCGGGCTCGGCGCCTTCTTCCTGCACCTCTTCAACTTCTTCCGCTTCTTTGGCGTCTACACCAAGGTCTTTGAGAGACTTGAGTTTTTCATTATCGGAATATGCATAGCGGACTTCTTTGCCTTTGGAAATCTTGTACAACGGGGGCTGGGCAATATAAATAAATCCGCCGTCAAGAAGACCTCGCAGAAAACGATAAAACATAGTAAGAAGAAGCGTTCTGATATGCGCACCGTCAACATCGGCATCTGTTGCGATAATGACTTTGTGGTAACGAAGATTGGTAATATCAAAACTGTCACCGATTGACGCTCCGAGAGCAACGACGAGATTTTTGATTTGTTCGGATGCAAGCGCTTTGTCCAAACGGGCACGTTCAATATTTAAAATTTTTCCACGAAGCGGCAAAATTGCCTGAATACGGCGGTCACGTCCGCTTTTCGCCGTTCCTCCGGCGGAATCCCCCTCGACAATAAACAGTTCGGATTCTTCCGCGGACTTGCTTTGGCAGTCGGCAAGTTTCCCTGGAAGCATCATTCCCTCAAGCGCTCCCTTGCGCAAAACGCTGTCCTTGGCCGCTTTTGCGGCTTTTCGCGCCTTAAGAGCAAGAAGCACTTTGTTTATGATTGAACGTGCTTCGTCCGGATGTTCTTCCAAAAAAGCGGTAAATCCTTCAGAAAAAACGCTTTCAACCATTCCGCGCGCTTCAAGACTCCCCAACTTTGCTTTTGTCTGTCCTTCGAACTGGATTTCACGCAGTTTAACCGCCACAACCGCGGTAAGGCCTTCCAAGACGTCTTCTCCTGTCAGGCTTTCTTCTTTTTCTTTAATCAGATTATTGTTGCGGGCGTAGTTGTTTATGGTGCGGGTAAGAGCGGTTTTAAAACCGGTAACGTGCATACCGCCTTCCGAGTTATAAATGTTGTTTGCGAACGGTAATACACGGGAAGAAATATCATCCACATACTGAAGAGCGATTTCAACACTTTCGTATTCATTCGTATGTTTTTCGGTATAAAAAATATTTTTGTGAATCGGTTTGAAAAATTTGTTGTAAAAACTTACAAGCGACACAAGGCCGCCTTCAAAACAGAAGGTGTACGAAGGGGCTTCAAGATGAATGTCTTCAAGGAAAAATATTTCAGAATCGTCAATTTCTTTTTCCCCACGGGCATCAATAACAACAATACGCAGACCACGCACAAGATACGCCTGCTGACGCATATGGTCCATAACTTTATTCAAATCAAAAGAAATTTCTTTGAAAATTTCTTCATCGGGTTCAAAGGTGACGATAGTTCCCGTCATTTTTGATGAACCGATTTTTTTGACCGCGTGCTTTTTCTTTCCTTTAGCATATTCCTGAACATATTGCCCTCCGTCACGATGCACCGAAACTTTCATGTGTATAGACAAGGCGTTGACTACCGAACCCCCGACACCGTGAAGACCTCCGGAAACTTTGTATCCTTCCCCGCCGAATTTTCCTCCGGCGTGCAACGTGGTCATTATTGTTTCAAGCGCGGAGACTTTCGTTTGTTTGTGAACGTCAACCGGAATCCCGCGGCCATTATCCGCTACGCGTACGCGATTCCCGGACAATAACGCCACTTCAATACGATTGGAAAAACCGCCCATCGCTTCATCCCGCGAGTTATCAAAAATTTCCCAAATAAGGTGGTGAAGCCCCTCGGAACTTGTGGTCCCGATATACATTCCCGGACGTCTTCTTACAGGCTCAAGACCCTCCAGAACGGTAATATCCTGGGCGCTGTAACTTCCCTTTTTGGAAGCTGGTTTTTCCTTTTTTTCCTCCTCTTTTTTCGGCATAAAGAAAAATACTTTGTTGCTGTCTCTCGCTCGGAAAAGGGAGAAAATGCTCTCCCTTTTCACTCGCTCGTTGAGCAGTAAAAACAAAAAAACGAACTGATTTCGTACCCTCTATTATACCAAAAAACGGCCTCAAAATAAAGCTGTTTTGGACATTTGAACATGTTTTTCCCCTCCCTCGGGAAAAACGATAAAAACTGAAAATTACCCTAAGAATATGGCTAATTTACGCCATTTTTTTAGAAAGTCTGGCAAAGTCATCTTTTGAAATGAGGAACCTCCGTCTTTTGTGTCAGGGTCATGAAAAATAATATGGGTAGGGCTTGCTGTTTCCCCCTCAAAACCCACAGCTAAAATGGCATGGAAAGAATCATTCGGCTTGGTAACTGACAGAAGAACCGGACGGTTTTCAGCAAGTTTTTTTATTATTTTACTAAGCCCAACTGTTTCCAGTCTCTCTTTAAACAAATCACTCGCGGAACGGAACTCCTCTTTGTATGAGGGAACTCCATGATTGTGGGCGAGAAAAACAAGTGAGTCGTGAGACCACCCATGTGGAGTATAACCACTTATGGAAACTCCTTCTTCAATAAGAGAATCAATTGAAGGAATATCCGAGGATAGAAAATCCAGACCCATCTTCAGACATGTAACGGCACAGGCCTTTGAACGCCATGACTCATCGGTCACATTGTCGTACTGAGAATAAAAAGGTGCATCAAGAGTCATCGTATTATCTTACTTTCCAATTTTTTTCTTTTTCCAGAGCATCGGACACGCGTTTCATAACGACATTAATTTCTTCGTCGGAAAGAGTCTTTTCAAAGGATTGGAATACGAGGCGAAAGGCATATGAAGTTTGTTTGCCACCTTCGGCATTTGTTTTTTCGAACACGTCAAACAGCCTGCTTTGGACAAGAAGGTCTCCCGCCTCTTTTGCAATAACGGAAAGAACAGTGTACGAGGTAATGCCGGATGGAACAAAAAGCGAAATGTCGCGAAGCATGAATGGATATGCAGAAATTTTCTCTACTTGTTTGGGGTGCTCATTGATACTTTCTTTTTCATAGGCTTTCGGTTCGGGAAGGGAGTCTATGATGTCGCCAAGGTCGATTTCATAACAAGTTTCGGAAACGGGAGGCAACTGCACGCCAAGATGTTTCCCAAGATTTTCAACTGTCTCTGCCAGTTCCTCTATTTCCTTTTTCTCTTTTGATTTTTGTCCTTTTAACGCAAGAGTGAAAGAAAGTATTTCTCCTTTCATGGAAAAAACCGTCCCGATTTCAAAAATTTTAACCGCATCCAATCCAAGTAGGTCCGCATTTCGAAGATTTTCTTCAAGCGCTTTTTTGACCCCTCCTTGCAAATTTGGTCTCAAAAAATTTTTGTCCTCGGCAAGCGGATTGGCAATTTCAATGTCTCCGTGAGAAATAAGTGAATATGTGTACGTTTCGGAAAAGCCTTTCTCTATAAGGAAATGCCGAATGACACTCGTGTAATAAAAACGTTTGTGCACGGGCGGTTTGGAGGCCTTAGGAGGCATCACTGAGGCAATTTTGGAATATCCATAGACCCGTCCGATTTCCTCAGCAAGGTCTTCCTTGATACGGACATCAAGGCGTGTAAAAGGCACAGTAACAACAAAGCGTTCTTCCTCGGAGGGTATGTGGCGGCGGTAGCCGGCAATGTGCTTAAATCTGTCGCTTTCTTTTATTTTTTCAATCACAACCTTTCCCGCTTTCTGCGTAGCGTGGGCGACTTCTCCGTCGCCAATATATACTCCACAATGGTCAACTCCTTCAGGGACCTTTGTCCCTTTTAAAAATTCTTTTGTTTCGTAGTGAACGCCATGCTCTCCAACTCCGGTATTTGCGTAAATAACATCCCCCGGTTTGGTTTCTTTCTCGGAAACCGGAGAACCCCACACATATTGGTCAACGGAAATACGTGGAATGCCTACACCGGCGCTAACGTAAAGATATGCAACAAAAGAGGAACAATCAAAGGCCTGTCCACCTTCCCTGCCAACACTTGCTCCGCGTTTGTATGGGGTACCGATATACTTTTTCGCGTCTTCAACTATTTTTTTTCTCGGAGAAACTATTTCATAAGAAAAACCCGCGCGGGTTAAGATATTTTCGATGTCTTTTTTCTGAAGTGCAATGCCCAGTATTTGTTCAATTTCATTTTTTGAAATTCCCACTTTGTATTGAACCTCATGATTCGGATATATATCAACAACGCCCTCCACGCTTGTTTTGTCTCCATGGGCTATGTCGAGAATGAGGGTGACAACCGATTGCATCGCTTCCATAGCGAGAGTGGCGGAAATTTCGTTTTCAAAACGAAGTGACGCATCGGTACGCAGGTTGAGATCTTTGGAAAATTTTCTTACAAGAATCGGGTCGAAATTTGCGGCTTCAAGAACAATATTTTTTGTCTGAGAAGAAATTTCTGCTGCCCTGCCGCCCTTAATGCCCGCTATGCCGAGAATTGCACCTGAGTTTCCGTCCCGTATCAACGGAGTGCCCTGGGGAAGGTCGTATGTTTTTTCATCAAGTGCTTCCATCTTCTCTCCTTTCTTGGAGATATCAAGACTGATAGAAATTTTATCCGCCTTCTTTTCGAATTTGTCGGCATCAAAAGCATGAAGGGGCTGACCCAAAGAAAACATAACGTAGTTTGTTGCGTCAACAATATTATTGATTGAACGCTGGCCGATTGCTTCAAGACGCTTTTTAAGCCACTCGGGGCTTTGACCCACTTTTATATCCCTGACCAAAGCTCCGACATATCGTCTGCAAAACGGATGCGCGAGAGAAATGGAAAGAGTTTTCGAGATGGGATATTTTTCAGTTTTTTCTTCTTTTTTAAGTGGAAGGTTCAGAAGCAGCGCCGCCTCCCGCGCAATTCCGCGATGTGAAAGACAGTCGTGATTCCTGTTTGGCAGAACGGCAAGATCAAAAATCACATCCTCCCCTTTCTCCTCAACCGATTCAACTTCAAAAGCCGACATTTCAATCGCTTCCGTGAACACGTCGGGCTTGGGAAGACTCCCCAAAATATAATCTGCAAGCCAGTGGTAACTTATTTTCATAATTAAAACTGATTGATAAGGCGCATGTCTCCGTTATACAAAAGCCGCACATCGGGAATACCGTATTTAAGCATTGCAAGACGGTCAAGCCCGCCCCCAAATGCAAAACCACTCCATTGCCCGGGGTGAATACCCGCCGCTTGAAGTGCGTGTGGGTGAACCATGCCCGCGCCCATGACTTCAAGCCATTTACCTTGAAACTCAATATCTATTTCAACTCCCGGTTCAACAAACGGAAAATAACTCGGACGGAAACGGATTATTATATCTTTTGAAAGAATTTTTCTGAAATACGCTTCAAGAATTGCCTTGAGATGTGCAAGAGAAACGTTCCGGTCTATCATCAGGCCCTCAAGTTGGTAAAACTGCGATTCGTGGGTCGCATCCGTTGCCTCGTGACGGAAAACCTTTCCTGGTGAAATAATCCGCAACGGCGGCGTATGCGTTTCCATGTAGCGAATCTGCACCGGAGAAGTGTGCGTGCGGAGCAATTTTCTGTCTTCAAGCGGCTTAAGCCAGAACGTGTCCCACATGTCACGGGAAGGATGGTGGGCGGGAATGTTAAGTGCGTCAAAGTTGTAACGCTCGGTTTCTATCTCCGGACCGGTCGCTACGGCAAAACCAAGCTCGTTGAAAATCGCATTGGATTCTTCAATAAGAATGCTGATAGGATGCAGATGTCCTTTGCCCGGTTCCATACCCGCCATTATATAGAAAAGAAGGCTTTATTGTAAGCGCTTAGAACGCCCCCCGCCTTAGGCGGGTGGATGAATGAGCGCATAAAGTTATGGGCGAGCGGTGGCTCGCACTTTAACAACAAAAAACCCACGGTCTCGTGCCAACACCCTGTGCTCTTGGCAGGAGGTTTTTTATTTCAAAGTTTTTTCCCGAAGAAAATTTGTAAAATAGCCAAAGAGGGGTATAATCAGGGAAAATTGAGAGATGAATGACGCACAGACGGTGGTAATTTATATGCTTCTTTTTGTTTCCCTCTATTTTGAGGTTTTTTTGCTTGTAACGTATCTCGAAAAAAGAATTCAGATTAAATACGAGACGTCGCGTAAAAACACTTTTTTCCCTTCGGTTTCAATCATTGTTCCCTGTTTTAACGAGGAACACACCGTGGTAAAAACCATTCAATCACTTCTGCGTCTCGATTATCCGGAAGAAAAAATTGAAATTATTGTCGTGAATGACGGAAGCCGCGATAAAACAGCGCAAATACTGAAGGAAAATTTTTCAACCGAAAAAAGAATCACCGTGCTCCATAAAGAAAATGGAGGAAAGTACACCGCCCTAAATTACGGCCTAACACATTCACACGGAGAATTTGTCGGTTGTCTGGATGCGGATTCTTTTGTTGAGCCGAGCACCCTTTCCAATATCATCTCGTATTTTGAAGATAAGACGATAATGTCGGTAGTTCCATCAATCATCGTTCACAGCCCGTCGACCGTCATCCAGTCGTTTCAGCAAGTCGAGTACCAATGGGGTATATTTTTGCGTAAAGTTCTTTCATATCTTGGAGCGTTATATGTTACTCCGGGTCCATTTTCTATTTTTCGCAGAGAAATATTCAATGTAATAGGAACATATACGGAAGGACACAAAACGGAAGACCTTGAGTTTGCTCTTCGTCTGCAAAAAAATCATTACAGAATCGCAAATGCTCATAGTGCGTATGTTCATACTGTGGCTCCGAAAACGCTCAAGACCCTGTATGCCCAACGTCTCCGATGGACGTATGGATTTCTTAAAAACGCTTTTGATTATCGGGAACTGTTCTTCAAGAAAGAATACGGTCACTTAGGGCTCTTTGTTCTTCCAATGGCAGCGGGAACTATTTTTACAACTCTGTATACGGTAGGAAACGTCATTTTTGAAATGCTTATGAAGGGCGTTGAAAAGTGGGTTGAAATCGCCACGGTAGGAGTGGATATCTCCTGGAAAGGCTTTCATTTTGATTGGTTTTTTCTCAATACCGACGGGATTTTATTCCTCAGTACGATATTGTCGGTCATAACCGTATTGCTTATCCTTATTGGGAAAAAGCTTGCTGTTGGAAAGATGACTTTCTCAAGAGACCTTGTTTACTTTTTTCTCCTCTTCCCTTTTATTACACCTTTATGGCTTGGAACAGCGATTTACCGCGTCGCCTTTTCAAAAAAGGTAAGTTGGAGATAGAATCATGCGAGAAGGGATTGAAATAAAAAAATATTTCTTTGTGTTGCTTATAACCACGGCAATTTTTTTTACTGCTTTTTATATTTCAAACTACCTCAATGACAAGAAACTGACCGAACTGAAAACCATTGAAAACAGAATCGCCATAGATATTCTCTCCTCCGAAACTCAGTATTCACTCCTTGCCGAGTCGTCATGTCAAAATATAGGAGCGTCTGTTCTTTCCGAGGAGCTTGGTCCTCTCGGGGAAAAACTGGCCTTCGCGGAAGAAAGCCGCGGGACAGATAATCCGGAAGTGATCGCTCTCAAAAAATCCTACTCTCTTCTTCTGATCAAAGACTACTTGCTCATGAACAAAATCAGCGAAAAATGTAAACTTGACCCTGTTTTTATTCTTTATTTCTATTCAAACGAAGGCGATTGTCCGGACTGTGTACGGGAAGGATACGTGCTTACCCGTTTGCGGGAAAAATATCCGACCCTTCGTATTTACGCGTTTGACTACAATCTCCCTCTTTCAGCGGTAAAAACACTTGTTTCGATCAAACGTATTGGCAAGGACTTGCCTGCCCTTGTTATCAACGATAAGGCCTATTATGGGCTCAGGAGTGTTGAAGAAATTGAAGCCATCATACCGGAAATCAAGGCGCTGGCGGAAACCGCCTCATCGACTCCGGGAAGATAGCATTTTGACCGGTTCACTTTCAGTGAGCCGCCTCCCAGACTTGAACTGGGGACCTTCGCTTTACAAAAGCGTTGCTCTACCAACTGAGCTAAGGCGGCGTGTTCTAAACAGTACCAAAAAGAAAAGCTTATTTCAAAGTTTCCGTTTCTTTCTCAACATTTTTCTCACTTCTCCCCTCATTCCCGTTCTTATATTCGGAAACCTGTTTCAAAAAGTCGGAATTTGTTCCGTTGTTTTTGAGGGGGTATTGCCCCCGGGAAGATTCTTTGAATGTATTATATTTTTTTTGAAGATTGTTGAGAAAATTCAAAGCGGAATTTTTTATTCTTTGAAACGCCAACTTCAGTTGGTGTTTCAAACTCCCCTCCCCTTCTCCCCGAAAAAAGAAAAAGAACGCGCTGATTTTCGGAGCAAAATAGTTATCGAAGTTTGCCAACCACAGAGAAAGCCCGAACGAGCGGCCTTGTCTGCGTTCAAACTCTTTTAGAACAAACAACCCGACAAGACATGTAAGGGAGAAAACGAAGAGTGTAAAAACTATTTTCTCCATTAGTCGATGGAAAAACGCGTAAAACGGACGACTTCCGTTTTTTCTCCGAATTTCTGAACCGCTTCTTCAATAAGATTTTGAATCGTTACTTCAGGGTTTTTAATAAATGCCTGGGCAAGCAGAACTCTTTCATTGAAATACGCATCAAGTTTCCCGGAAAGAATTTTTTCCTGAATTTCTTTCGGTTTTCCCGAAACCTCCTCGGAAAATACTTCCGTTGCCTTTGCCTTTGCGGCTTCGGGAATATCTTCTTTTTTCAAATATTCAGGATTAAGTGCCGCAACATGCATGGCAATATCATACGCAAGACGCTTGAATTCCTCGTTTCGGGCAACAAAGTCCGTTTCACAGGCAAGTTCAACAAGCACCCCCACCATTCCCGTATTGTGGATGTAAGCGGCAACGGTACCCGATTTAAGCTCGCGCGTCGCCTTTTTATCGGCAACAGCTTTGCTCTTTTTACGCAGGATGATAATCGCCTTTTCCTTGTCTCCTTGAGCTTCCTCAAGAGCCTTTTTGCATTCCATAACGGACACTCCGGTAATGTCTCGTAATTCTTTTATTTGTTCCGTAGTAATCATAGTTATTTGCCTAAAGAACCAAAAAACGTGCGCGGAAGATTAAAGATTTATTGAGATTTGACGCTTTTACCTTCCTTAAACGCTTTAATAATAGTGTCTACAAAGAAAGAGATACTTGCGATCGATGCATCGTTACCCGGCATTGCGTGTTCAACATCTTTAAGATTACAGTCGGAACCGCATAGGGCGATGACAGGAATTTTTTTGGCCTGAGCCTCAGAAACGGCAATATGCTCGCGGCGAGGATCTATTACAAAAAGCGCTGCAGGCATGTCCTTGAGAGGAACAAGTCCCGAAAACAGTTTATGCATTCGTTCGATTTTTCGGTCGAGAAGAAGCCGTTCCATTTTTGTATATTTCACAAATTCCCCTTTTTCCCTTTTGGAAAGGTGGTCTTCATACGCGGATACCTGTTTTCTTATTTGGCTGAAATTGGTAAGAATACCCCCGAGCCAACGGCCAGCGATATACGGCATTTCGATTGATTCCGCCGCTTTTCTCACAATGTCTTGTGACTCCTGTTTTCCGCCTACAAACAAAATGACACCTCCATTTCGGGCAATGTCTTTTACAAAAAGACCCGCTTCCTCGAGAGACTCGCTTGTTTTTTCAAGATTGAAAATTTCTATTTTGTTTTTAACTCCCCAAAGATATGGCTTGACCGAAGGATGACGACGAGAGCGCGTATAACCGAAATGCGCGCCGGCTTTAAACATCGCTTCAATCAAAGGATTTGGTTTTGTTGTTGTTTCCATAAGGGATTTTAATTTCTTGCTTTAGTTTTGTTGAGGATGGAATGTCGATTAAAAACTATCGGCACCCACTTCATTCACCAAAATAAAACAAGATATGGGCAAGTGTAACAGATTGTTTTTCCTTATGCAACCTGCGACTCGGGCGCGTCTTCAGGCGCGTCCAACACTTCCCTGTTACGCAATGATTCAATAATCGGACTGATATTTCCGGCGAGAATCAAGGCGATATTGTGCCATGATTCCTTTATTCGATGGTCGGTAATACGGTCCTGCAGAATATTATAGGTGCGGATTTTTTCCGACCTGTCAGCCGTCCCAACCTGGCTTTTTCTGTCTGAAGAAAATTGGGAACGCTGTTTTTCTTCTTCCATCAGGACAATCTTTGCCGCTAAAATACTCATCGCTTTTTCGCGGTTCTTAAGCTGAGTCCTTTCGGAGGTGCATCGCACGTCGATTCCGGTTGGCTTGTGTATAAGACGGACGGCCGTTTCCACCTTGTTAACATTTTGACCACCCGCACCGCCTGAACGTGAGAACTCCATTTCCAGGTCAGAAGGGTTTATTTCAATAGTCACTTTCTTCGGTATCGGCAAAATGGCAACCGAAGCGGTTGAGGTGTGAACACGTCCGGATTTTTCTGTTTCGGGAACTCTTTGGATTCGGTGAACCCCCGTCTCGAAACGTAAATCTTTGTAGGAGTTTTTCCCCTTGATTTCGAAAGATGCTTCTTTGTATCCGTTAAGCGCGCTTTTTGATTCGTCAATTACCCTGACTTCCCACCCCTGAAGTTCGGCATATTTTCTATACATTGAGGCGAGTTCAAAGGCAAACAAGGCAGCTTCTTCGCCGCCCGCACCGGCTCTAACCTCAAGAATAATCTCGTCAGGAAACGCTTCCGTTTTCTTTTCAACAAAAAGAATGTCTTCCATTTGTTTCCAGAGATTATTTTTCTGTTCCCGTATCTTTTTCAGTTCCTCATCGGCAAGCTCCTTCATGGATCCGTCTTCTGAAAGGACCTCCATTTCCTTCTCCTCTTTTTCAAAGGAAAGGAACATATCTGCAAGATATTTCGTTTTTTCGTTTGATTTGAATGCGTCTATATCCATAGCACGGACAAAACACCCGCTTGGGAGCGGGCGTGTAGTGAGTTATTTTTTCCCCGAAGAAGCTTTCTTTGTCTTCTTTTCTGATGCGGCAACACGGGCTTTGAATCGTTCCACGCGCCCTGCGATGTCTAGAACTTTTTCTTGGCCGGTATAGAACGGATGGGAAGCGCTTGAAATTTCAACTTCGTATAGGGGATATTCCTTTTTGTCATCCCACGTTCCTTTTTTGTCGGTTTGCACAGTGGAAGAAACAAGGAAACGCGTTCCGCTTGAAACGTCTAAAAAGATGACGGGTCGGTAATTTTTCGCGTGAATATCCTTTTTCATAAGGCCTCACTATATCAAAGAAAAGAATGGCTCGCAACCCGCTAAAGATTAAGCGGGTCTATCATGGTTTCCTGGATATTTTGGGCCTTTTGCATAACACCGTCGCCATAAAAGGCGTTTTGAGGTTTGTTCCAGTTTCCGCCCGCATAATATTTGAGAGCGGCTCTGCGCTCGGCGGTATACCCGCCTTCGGAAGCCCCCAAATCGGAAAGAAAGATTGCCGATGCCATAAAAGCATCACGGGGATCCCATGGATTAGGCACGCTTTTGCCAATGGCAGCCGCTATGCGTGATTTATACATACTCCACGTAGAAGGAATAAACTGTGCCGGACCCATTGCTCCTCCCCACCCTCCTTGCCACGGACAAGATAAAGGCATCGAATCAGGGTCCAAACCGAGTTCTGCGGTAATTTGAAGAAACTTCGTTTCATCGTCGCGGTTTGATTTATCATTCGGTCCCGGCATAATCGCCCGCCAGTTTTTTTCAGGCGGGTCGCCGGGACGGTTGCACGTTCCGACATTTTGACCAAGGTTCGATTCCTGCGTCAGGATGGCAAGAAGAAAAGCAGGACGGACACCGGTTTTTGCATATGCTTCGTTCGCATAATTGAGAGCTGTCCCGAACGGAATGGCTGCGGTATCACGCAGACTGAACAAGGCGGAACGGATTTGGGCGGCCCTTTTTTCACGCTCTTTAAGAACCGTTTCATAGGCCTTTTCCTGGTTTTTACTGATTGAGAGGAGGGCTTGTTTTTCGTTCTCTTTTTTCTCCACCAAGCGTTTGTCTGCTTCTATACCGGCTCTAATGTCTGTCTCTTTATCACGCCGGCTGCTTAATGTGTTTTTTTCGGTTTCCTGGATTATTTTTGTTGTCCGCAATTCCTCAAATCGTTCACTGAGAGACCGTTTAACCGAAGAATAGGCGTCGAGGTCTGAAAAAAAATCTGAGAAATTTTCTCCCGCAAGTATCACCTCTGCAAGGGAAAAAGAATCTATTTCGTTTGTTTTTCTGACAAGTTCGGCAAGAGACTCTCGTCCTTGTTCAAGATGCTCTTCAAGCTCTTTTATCGTTGCTGTTTTGACAGTGATGTCTTTGCCTAATTGCTGAATAAGAATATTCTGCGCTCGTATGTTCAATTGCGCCTTTGTGATTTCGGCATTAAGAATGGCAACATCACGTTCCAAAGAAACAGACTCTTTTTGTTTTTCACTCAAAATCCCCTGTTGTGCTTTGATCTCCGCCTCAAGAGAGGCCAGTTCCGCTCGCAACTTCGCCTCTTGGGCGGCAACCGCTTCGTCTACGGAAGTCTGCGCGGATGCCGGAAAAACAATTGCCAGGGAAAGAAACAGTGAAATAGAAATTAAACGAAAAAAATACATAGACGTATGCCTATGTATTATACCGTATGGGAAAGAGAAAACTTACCCTTTTTTGTCAGACTTTTTTTCGGACTTTTCGGCAACAGCCGGGGTTTCACCTTCAACGGCTTCTTCCTCGCCTTCCTTGGCTTCCTTTCCTTTCTTTTCAACTTCAATTTCTGAAATATCCATCGGGGTTTCTTCAATCACCTCTTCCTTGGGTTCATCCACGAGAACAATCACTTCTTCCGGGTTTTCTTGAAGGGTGACTCCGGCGGGAAGAACGATGTCTTTCGCGGTTATTTGGCTTCCAAAATTCGAAAGAGAAGAAATGTCGACTTCTATACTGTGCGGCAAATCTTTCGGAAGAGCTTCAATATGTACCTCATATAAGACCTTAACCAAGACGCCTCCGAGTTCCTTAACGGCAGTGGAAGTACCGACAAATTCAAGCGGTACATCAACGTCGATTTTTTTGCCTTTTTCAAAAACGTAAAAATCGGCGTGGCGGGGTAAGTCCGTTACCGGATCTATATCAATATCGTGTATGAGAGCTTCAAATTCCCCTTCGGGAGTTTTCACGGACACAACAGTGGACTCACCAGCATCCTTCCAAATGGAAAGAAATTGTTTCTGGGAAAGGGTAATTGGTGTTGAGGGTGTTTTCTTACCATACAGGACAGCCGGAATAAAACCCTTTTCTCTGAGAGTTTCATTTTTATCCGTTTTGATATTTCTTTTTTGTGCTTCCAACGTCAACATAAATAAAAGATATGAATTTTTGCTGCCGTTACTCGCTTGGTCCGCCTTAAGCGGATTTCGCTGCGCTAGGCAATAATGGGGTTATTATAACGGGGAAATTGGAAATGTAAAGGACGTTCACAGTCTCTTTTCCAGAGTACGAATATTTTCCTACTGGAAAATTCCTCGAGCTCCCGCCAGCCGCAGTCGCTAGTCTCTGAAAAAGAAACTGCTCACTCTCACGAAAAGAGAGATTGCGTAAGATTTTCCAAAAGAGAATACTTACTTTGACTGGGAGGAAGACTGACAAAGACTATATGTATACCAAATGCTGTTTGAGGTATTTGATTTCCCGCGCACCTTTTTTGCCGGGATTGAAAATATCAAGCGGGTCAAAGATAAGATTTGTCTCCTGAAAGAGCGCAAGTATCTTTTCGCCAAACATTTTTTTGAGATACGGCGTCCGTATGATGCCATCGTTGTGCTCGGCCGTAATCGAACCCCCATACGCAAGGACCAAGTCATACACTTTTTCAGAAAGTTCAATCACAATTTTGTGATTTTCTTCCTTTTTCATATCCATTAAAGGGATGACGTGGAAGTTCCCGCTTCCCGCATGACCGGCAACGGTGTAGACAAGTTTGTAGTCATCGAGCAGTTTCATCAACTTAGGCCAAAATTCTGGAAGATGTTCCGGATTTACAACTATATCGTCAATAAATGCTGCGGTGCGTCTGCCATGGACATGCTGGCGTAAAAGATTGAAACTTTCCCGACGAATGGTCCAGTACTTCGATGCTTCTTCGGGAGAGCGGGTAATGTGGGTTTTGAGATGGAATTTTTTTATTTGCTCCTCGACTTTTTTAAGAGTTTCCTCAAGCTGGTCTTTATCATTGCCTGCAAATTCGGCCAGTACGACAAGTTTTGGCAGACCACCCGTTAAAACCATTCCGACTTCGGGAAGGAAACTTAATATAAACTTTAAGAAATTTTTTGCCTTCATTGATTTCCAGATTCCGGGAAGAAATCTGATTGCCAATTTAAGGGTGTGGTCGTCGTAGGATTCAAGGCTTTCAGGTTGGAATTTCAAAAGTTCATTTACCAGAGGCGCTACCGGTTTTAAATCGTTGAGGAAAATGACATAGAGAAGCGAGTGTTTTTTTGTCGGTACGAGATTTAATGTCGCCTCCGTTACAATACCAAGTGTTCCTTGGGAACCGACAATTAAACGACAGAGATTGAATTTTTCTCCTTGCCACACATTCCACAGGTACAGACCCGAGGAATTTTTTTTAACCTTCGGTTTCGCCGCCATTATTGCTTCTTTATTCTGCTCAATCAGTTCATATATTTTTTTATATACATCGCCCTCAAAATCCCCCTGGCTCATTTTTCTTTGCAGTTCGTCTCTGGACAGTGGCCGCACTTCGTACTCATTGCCGTCCGCAAACACGACTTTAAGCGACTCTATGTAATCTTCCATTTTTCCGTATACAAGTGTTTTCTCACCGGCACAATTATTCCCTATCATCCCGCCGATGGCGCAAAGATTTTTTGAGGCTGGGTAGCACGGAAGCAACAAACCATGCTTAAAAGTTTCTTTTTCGAAGTCCCTATAAAATGTCCCTGGCAATACTTTAACCGTCCGAGTCACCGTATTAACCGAGGGGACACCCGATATGTGTTTACTCACATCGGCGATAATCGATTCATTGAGCGGCCCGCCCGACATATCGGTCCCGGCCGCACGGACGGTTATTGAAAGGGTTGGGTCCTCTTTTCTGTGTTCGTTTACGAATCGCACAAGATTCTTTATGTCCTCCGTGTCTTTGGGAAATACGACCAGTTTTGGCCGTACATTGATAAGGCTTGTGTCTACACTGTACGTGGCGAGTGTTGCTTCATCCTGCAACACCTCTCCTTTAAAAAATTCTTTTATCTGTTTGGAATAATCCATATTATTTTGCTGTTAACGGTTCTCTTATTTTACCACGCATCCGCGCACCACCATGCTATAATTTTTTATATGTCAAAATCCTTTGACCTCATTGCTATCGGTGACGTGGTATCCGACGCGTTCATACGCATCAGGGACGCATCCGTCAATTGCGACCTCAACACAGAGCACTGCCTTCTTTCGTTTCGCTTCGGAGACAAGATTCCGTATGAATTCGTGGAAGTTGTGCGAGCCGTGGGAAATAGCGCCAATGCCGTGGTGTCCGCCTCGCGGCTTGGTTTAAAAACCGCCTTTATATCCGATATCGGAAGCGATGAGAACGGCGAAGGATGCCTTGAGGAGTTGAAGCAAAATGCCGTTGACACGACATATATCACCACTCACTCAGGAAGAGAAACAAATTACCACTATGTACTATGGTACGAAGATGAACGAACCATCCTTGTTAAACACCAGGAGTATGAGTACGTTTTGCCGCAGTTTGAAACACCGAAATGGATTTATTTGAGTTCTCTTGCCGAAAATTCCCTGCCCTACCAGGAAGAAATTGCCGAATACCTTAAGGGACACCCTGAGGTTAAGCTTGTTTTTCAGCCCGGGACGTTTCAAATAAGACTTGGATATAAAAAACTTCAAGAGTTGTATTCATTATCATATCTCTTTTTCTGCAACGTCGATGAAGCAAAACGAATACTGTCGCTTACGGAAGAAATCGAAATCTTTCCCCTATTGAAAAAAATGCGCGAATTGGGGCCAAAAATTATGGTAATCACCGACGGACGCAAGGGTGCATACGTTTATGATGGAGAGACCGCCTGGTTTATGCCCACCTACCCGGATCCCAAACCAGCCTACGAAAGAACCGGCGCGGGGGATGCATTCGCTTCTACATTCACAAGCGCTATGATATTGGGGAAAACTATACCGGAAGCGCTTTCATGGGCTCCTATAAATTCAATGTCGGTTGTGCAGGAAATCGGAGCTCAAAAAGGACTCTTGACCCGAGAGACTCTTGAAAATTATCTGAAAATTGCCCCCCCCGATTACGCACCCCGAAAAATCTCGTAAAGAGAAAAACACTGCTTGACTCTACGTGTAAAATCTGTTTGTATATACATAGATTTCAATATCTTGGCTTGTTTAATTTGTAAAAAAGGAGGAGCGAAATGTCGTTATCGTTTTTCTTGTGCTGTACAGGTGTAGTGATAGCCACTATGGGTTTGTTGATAATGAAACTGTCTGACTTTATTGCAGAGAAAATAGAGTCTCGAAGCAATCTGAAGGGATTAGGGGAAGAAAGAATTAAAAAACTGCAAGACTATGTTGACTTTTGGGAAATTGATGTAAGGTCCGTAGTTGGAGCTCCTTTGTTCATTATAGGTGTCTTTTTGAGTTTAGGTGTTCTAATTGTAGTAGGCCGGGATGTTTTAGGACTTATAAGTTTTGTATTAGTGTCTTGTTTTTCTCCATTTCTTCTCGTTGGTCTTCTCGTTAGAAAGAAGTTAGCCGAGAAAACATGATGTGTCAGACGACCTTTGCAAGTATTGCAAAGGTCGTTTTTTTAGTCATTACAATTAGTAATCAGTTATTCCGTGGACAACAAACTCATAACAATTCTTACACAAGTGAAATTTTTTCACTTTGTTTTGTTCATCAGGTGGGCTCAAAAGAATTCCTCCAAACTCTTTAAGTTCTTGTTTGCACCTGTCGCAACGAGGAGTGATTACCATTATTATTTTTTACGCTTAATCACTTTGCGGACGGCTTTTATTATCGATTCGGTATCCATCCCATAATGCTTAATCAGCTCTTCGGGAGTGCCCGATTGACCGAAATGATCGTCGACGCCCACGAATTCAATAGGGACGGGATGATGTTTTGAAACGGATTCCGCAACAGCGCTCCCCATACCCCCGCGTATCTGGTGTTCTTCAACGGTAACAAGTGCGCCCGTTTCCTCAGCCAAAAGAGCGATACTGTCCTCATCAAGCGGTTTAACGGTTGAGAGGTTTATTACTTTTACGTCAGCCCCCTCTTTCTCTTCAAGAAATTTTGCCGCCTGCAGCACGCTATGCAAAAGTGCTCCCGTCGCAACGATTCCGACAACGGCATCGTTTCCGTGTTTGGGGACAAAATAAGTTTGAGCGCGCCCAAGAATAAAGGGGGTTTCCTTGGTGGTGATAACGGGAGTTTTTTCGCGCGCAAGACGGATATACACCGGACCGTCAATCTGCGCCGCAATCAAAGTGGCCTTTTTCGCTTCCAGCGCATCGCACGGAGAAATAACGGTAAGACGAGGAATAACACGCGTTAAGGCAATGTCTTCTATTGCCTGGTGCGTACCGCCATCAGGACCCACCGATATGCCCGCGTGCGAGCCGGCAATTTTTACGTTGCGGTCGTTATAGCAGATAGTCGTTCTGATTTGTTCCCAATTTCGTCCAGGTGAAAACATTGCGTAGGAACTTATAAAAGGAATTTTTCCCATAGCCGCCATACCCGATGCGACGGTGGCAAGGTTTTGCTCCGCAACACCGATCTGAACAAATCGTTCGGGAAATTTATTTCTGAAAAAATGCATTTGAGTTGATTCCGTGAGGTCCGCGCACAAACCGACCACACGAGTGTCGGCTTCTCCCGCGGCTAAAAGTCCCTCTCCAAATCCTTTTCGGATGGGAATTTGTTCGACATCTTTATCGAACATTTTTACATTAAGTTTTAAATCGGGATTAAGCATTTTTATTTATAGTAAGCATAGCCGAACTATTCGTGTTCACTGCGAATGCGCCCGCCGAGAGTACGAAGTTCCGCCAGCGCTTTTTGCGCCTCTTCTTTATTCGGCGGTTTTCCGTGCCATTCATACTTTCGTTCAAATTCGGCAACACCTTTTCCTGGAATTGTGTGAGCAATAATCACACTGGGTTTTTCAAAAATGGCTTTGGCTTCGTTAACCGCGTCAATAATTTCTTCAAAGTTATGTCCATCGATTTCCAATACGTGCCAGTTCCACGCTTCCCATTTTGCACGCAATGACTCAAGGGGCATGATGTCTTCGGTAAAGCCGTCAATTTGGATATTATTACGGTCCACAAAGGCAATGAGGTTACGGAGTTTTTCTTTGCCCGCAAGCATCGCCCCCTCCCACATATTTCCCGCATCATGTTCCCCATCACTCAATAGGCAGTAAATGTATCGCTGTGAAGTTTTTCCATTATCGATCCTGTCGGCAAGGGCCATGCCAACGGCTTGAGAGAGACCCGACCCGAGGGGACCGGAGCTGTTTTCAAGGAATGGCAAATATTCACGATGAGGATGCCCTTGTAACCGGGTTCCGAATTTTCTTAATGTCTTAAGCTCATCCAGGGGGAAATATCCCGCATGCGCCATTGTCGCGTAGAGTACGGGACAGATATGCCCGTTTGAAAGCACGAGCCTGTCGCGCTCCTCCCATTTCGGATTTTTCGGGTCGTGTTTAAGAATGTGAAAATAAAGAGCGGTAAAAATATCCGCCATGCCCAAAGGGCCGGCGGTATGTCCCGAACCGGCTTCAACAAGCATTCTGATTATCGATTGACGAATTTCGTTCGCCTTGAGTTCCAATCGCTTAATTGTGGAGTCGGTGATTTCGGTCATATGAGTCTACTACGGCAAGCGAGCGGCATTATGAAAGTCCTATCCTCATAATCCGCAAGTGAAGACGTAGCGAGAAGCATTCACGTATGTGAATACTTCTTATTTTAACAGATTTTGAAACTCTTCTATAGTTTCCTCTACATTTTCGCTTCCGAATATGGCCGAACCGGCAACAAGGCGGTCTGCGCCCGCCGAAATGAGTTTTTCGGCCGAATCGAGACTTACTCCCCCATCAACAGATATAAGTATTTCGGGATAAGATTTTTTTATCTGTTTGATTTTTTCTATAACCCGTTCATCAAAAGGCTCTCCCTGAAATCCGATATGCTCAATACCCATGCACTGCACGAAATCCGCATCGACAATTATGGGTGAGAGCACTTCGTTCGGCGTACCGATATCTATGGCAAATCCAATCTCAGTATAAAAAGGCAAATCTTTTCCAACCGAATGTTTTTTAAACTCTTCAATCAAAAGAGGCCAGTTGGTTTTTGATTCGATATGAAAAATAATGCGCTTTGCCCCTGCGTTAAACCAGTCTTGCCATAGGGTAAAAGGATTGAGAACCATAAGGTCCGCTTCAAAATCCATTCCTTCCCAGTGAGGAAAGCCCTTTTTTTCTTTTGCGATTTCCTGAAAGTCTTTGTCGTATGAGACGTTGTATGGCCAGGAAGGCTCGGGAGTCAGTTTGCCATCCATGACGTCAATCTGGATAAGAGGAACGAATTTGCGGACAAGAGACATTTTTGCCTGCAAGTCGTAAAAATCTTTTGGTATGATGGCCGGAATAATTTCGCGCATAGGCTTTAATGAGAAACAATGCCGTCAACCTTTCTTACACGGCGAATGTGGCGTTCTTCGGTCGGTCCCGGAAGTGCGAGCCATGTGAGTACCGCTATCCGCGCTTCTTCTTCGGAAAGAAAGCGGGCACCGAGAGAAAGAACATTCGCATCATTATGCTCACGGCTTAATCTGATTATGGAATCATTGCCTCCGTAATAAACCACTGCTCGGACTCCCTGAAAACGATTGGCAACCATTGCCTCGCCTTCCCCGGAACCCCCGAGAATGATCGCGCGGTCCACTGTGCCGCCCACAAGCGCTTGGGCCGCGGGAGCGATGTATTCCGGATAATCGTCTTCTTTATTCAACTCAAACGCCCCGCAATCGGTAATTGTGTGCCCCTCATTTTCAAGAACCAATTTGAGTTTTTCTTTAAGTTCAAAACCGGCGTGATCGGTTGCGAGAGCAATTTTCATGTCTATTTGGCAAAATGCCCTGTTTTTATCACATGCTCGACAAGTGTATATGTATACCCCACTTCATTGTCATACCACGCAAGCACTTTTACGAGATTTCCTCCAACAACGCGGGTAAGCGCGAGGTCAACGATTGAAGCGTAATGGCTGCCCAAAATATCCGAAGAAACAATCGGGTCTTCGGTTACGGTAAAAATATTTTGCCAGCGTTTTTCTTTTGCCGCTTTTCTGAAAATATCGTTTACTTCTTCCGCAGAAGTCGGGCGTTTTGAAATAAATGTAATATCGGCAATCGAACCCGCGGCAACGGGTACACGAATCGCAATGCCGTCAAAAAGTCCCTTAAGGTCTTTGACTACTTCGGTGGTAGAAATCGCCGCGCCTGTTGAAGCGGGAATAATATTTTGCGCCGCAGCCCGGCCGTTTCTGAAATCTTTGCTTCCCGGAGAGTCAACAATAGATTGTGTGGCGGTATATGCGTGGACGGTGTTAAGCAGAGCTTTTTCTATTCCTATCGTTTCGTGAAGAATTTGGATGACGGGACTGCCGGCGTTGGTTGTGCACGATGCATTTGAACTGACCTCGCATGTTTTAAGAGAGTCGTCGTTAATGCCCATGAGAACAGTAGCTTCACTTTCATCCTTCGGATTTTCTTTAACCGGAGCTGAAATAACGACTCGTTTTGCGCCAGCAGAAATGTGTGCGCGAGCTTTTTCGTACGAAGCAAAGAATCCTGTCGATTCGACAACAACATCTATGGAAAGGTCCTTCCATGGCAACTTGCCCGGGTCCTTTTCGGAGAGGCATAAAATTTCCTTGCCATCGATAACGATTTTTTTCCCGTCCTGACTTACCGAAATTGAAGAAGGGTTGACGCCATATACAGTGTCATATTTGAGAAGATACGCCATATTGGAAACATCTCCCAGGTCATTTATGGCCACGAGTTCCATTTCTTCCCTTTTGAGAGCGATTTTGAGGAATGCTCTGCCGATGCGTCCGGCTCCGTTAATGGCTACGCGTACTTTTTCGCTCATATACTTTCTTCTGGATTAGATTGATAACTCTTTTAGTATAACAACAAACGTACGAGTCTCCTACCTCTCAAAAAATTCCACAGCGGTTCCCTTTTGCACCCCGTGTTGAGCCGCAAAACCGGCGGGAACTTCGAGTACATAGCGCGCTTTGACTGACGGTTTGAATGTGTGAGGGAACGAGTCGGGAGAAATGTTTTCTTCAATATGGACAATGGTAAAGTCATTCCCTACCCAAATAATATCCAAGGGGAAAAGCATTTCTTTCATCCAGATGCCGTAGTAGTCGTCTTTGGGAAAAATAAACCACATTCCCCCGTCTATGTTTTTTCTCCCCGAAAGTCCCCGCAGAAGCTCTTCGGTACTGCGTGCGATTTCCACGTTAATTTCCGCGGAACCGATAGAAATCGTTGTTAAAGTCGGGGCCTGTACCGGATTGGAGAAAAACAGGAAAACAAGAAAAGAAAAAAACAGGATTATCAGAGAAAACACCGTAAGACGGGAGATACTCATAACCTATATAGTATATAACGACCAAAAAGCGGACTATTGTCCGCTTTTTGTTTTTCCCCATTCAATTCCGTCCCATAGTCTTTCATGCAGATAATACAGAATGATCTTAAAAAAAACTTCAAGGGCACCGATACTTGCTGTGATTCCAATATTTTGAGTAAATAAATACACAACTGAAAGCGTAACGACCACTCCGATCATCTGCCACATTACTCCCTTTGTAAAACTTCTCATTCGGGTGCTCATGCTTGCCTTGTCAAAAAAGTTACACGCATTTGTTGCGGCGCGAAATAAAGATTGACGACTTCTTGTGCTTTTTTTGAGTCAAACTGTTTGCAAGAAAAAACATCAAGATAAAAATCACCGGTCATATCGGAAAAGTGCCCTGTCACTGCGCTTGTCTCTATCAACTGCACCAAAGAATACCCTGCTGCTTTGGGGGCATGTGTGGCAAAATGCTCAATCATCGGCTCACCGTAGGCCTTCATGCCTATGGATGGAACCAACTTCTCAATAAAGGCTTTTATTGTTTTCTTGTCCGACACTTTAGACCTGTCGCCCTGCGCACAATCTAAAATTAGATGGTAACCCCAGAATTCATTGTTCATTTGTGTTTATGGTATTAATACTGCCTAAAAGTTCCTACATTTTGAATCTGAATTTTCGTAACGTTTTGATAATTAATGACACATCAATTTCAAACCTTGCTGCCGTATGATTTTCATTACAAACTAAATGTAGCATCACTGTACGATACGTAAAGGTGTTGATAACCGAACTTCTCCCTTAAGACGGGCGGCTTCGTGAATCTATTGTAAAAGCGTCAGGACCGTGAAGAAAAACAGAGAGGGTCGCGAGTGTTAAACCGAAATCCCGCACTCCTATGGCACTGTAGCCGACTGTGACAACGATTCCAGCAAGATGCAGAGCAAGAAGCAGAGCCGCTACTCGCGTAAACACGCCTAAAAGAAGTAGCGTCCCGAAGACAATTTCAAAACCACCGTTTATGTAGATAAAAATCGTCTGATAAGACATTGGTATCCAGTCGGGCAAAAACCCAAACCACGTTGATGGATTACCTATTTGGGAGAAACCGAACCACAAAAAAACCAAGCTTACGCCGATACGAACGACAACGGGAGCGAATTTTTGCATGTTATTGTTTAGCGAGTGAGAGTAATGAGTAAATTCATAATTTTCTTATTACCGAGCGAGCGACAACAACAAAGGGCAAGGCTCCTTTACTGGATGAGGTCACCTATGTAGAATTTGGCAAGTTGGGTTTCCTGTTGAGCGCTTCCGCCGTGCTGACCGACGAATGTTTCCGTCCCATCCTTCCCGCACAATTTCAAGATTTTATCGGGTCCTCCCGGGTGCTGCGGAATCCAAGAGGTCAAATCATAGACTTTCCCGCGTACTGCCGTCCAACAACTTGAGATATTGGAGTGAGTTGCAACCTGGGCCATGGTGAATCCTTGGGCCTTGGGTTCATCAGTGTTCGTATTCTGGGTATTTCCTTGAGTCGGCGTGGAATCATTGGAATCGGAAACCGGAAGAGGCTCATCGTTTGTGCCCGTAGTTATCGGAGTTCCCTCGTCCGTAGGCGCAATATTTTGATTGGCGAAAAATACCACCCCTCCGATTACTATAATGGCGACAGCGCCTAGAATAATTAAATTGGTTTTCATGTTTGTATTATTTTATGACTCTCTAATTTTTAAGATTTTAACATAAAAAACCGTTATGGCGGAGACGGCGAGATTCGGTCACAAATAATTTTTTACTAAAAATTTTCGCGACCCCGACTCGGCACCGTCGTGCCTGCGTCTTTCTCATCTCCACCCCTCACGCATTGATGTTCCACTCGAATGTCATTCAGACATACTCGTGAATCATTGCGGAGGGTAAGAGATTCGAACTCTTGGTGCCTTTCGGCACACACGCTTTCCAAGCGTGCGCACTAGACCACTATGCGAACCCTCCATTTTTCAAGCTCGGTCACAAATAATTTTTTACTAAAAATTTTCGCGACCCCGACTCGGCACCGTCGTGCCTGCGTCTTTGAAATGCTATGATAACTCGCATTTCAACACCAGACCAACTATGCGACGTCTCCTTGCTTTACGCAGAATAATACACAAAAAGGCTGATGAAGCCAAAGAAAAGAGCGAGATAAAGGGTAAATATGCCGAAAGAAAATAGAATTGGCACCGAAGTGAGAACGTACAAAAGAACGGTACAAAGACCTACACACTGTAAAACCATTTTTATCTTTCCCGTAACATGAGCCTGAACGGGAATGTGTTTGACCATTCTCCGATAGACGGCACTAATAACAATGAAAAGCTCAAGTATGGCAATCGCCCAAGCGAGAAACGCGTGCGTGTATCGCAGAAGCAAAATGAGAGTGCTTGAAACAACAAGCAGTTTGTCCGCAAACGGGTCATACATTTTCCCCCATTCGGTAATCTGGTTTCTGGTCCGGGCAAGTGCGCCGTCAACGGCATCGGAGAGAGCGGAAATTAAAAAAAGAATAGAGCCATAAAAATAAAATTCGTTGTATAAAAAATACACAACAAACGGAATGGTCATGAAGCGAAATACCGTAACCGCGTTAGGAGTTACGGTATACGGTATCAATTTCAAGAGGGTTTTTCGGAGTATTCTGTCGAAAACGGTTATTTTGGGAGAAATTTCTGTTTTAAATGTTGCTTCCATAATTAACTTTCACGAAGTGCCTTAGTGCGTTCTTCAACGGGCGGATGGGTCATGAAAAGCGCGTGCAAGCCCTTCGAAGAACCGAACGGATTGGAAATAAAGAGATGCGCAGTCGCATCGTTGGCCCGTTGCATCGGCTGTCCGTATCGGCTTATCTTTTCCAGAGCACTCGCAAGACCTTCAGGGTAACGCGTAAGCAATGCGCCGGATGCATCCGCCAGAAATTCGCGCTTTCGGGAAACAGCAAGCCGGATAAGTGTTGCCGCTATGGGAGCGAGGATGGCGAGCAAAAGACCGACAATAAGTCCTATGGCCTGTAATCCTCCACCGTTCCTATTGTTCCGGCTCCCGCCAAATCGGGCCATGCGTAAAAACATGTTGGAAAGAATGGCAATAAAACCGGCAAGAACAACCGCAATGGTGGATATGAGAATATCGCGATTTCCAATGTGAGAAAGTTCGTGAGCGACCACCCCCTCAAGTTCGGTTCGATTGAGAACAGAGAGCAGTCCTGTCGTTACTGCGACAACCGCGTGTTCTTTGTCACGTCCCGTTGCAAATGCGTTCGGCGCTTGGTCATCGACAACATAGACCTTCGGCATCGGAAGTCCCGCCGTAATGGAAAGATTTTCAACTATATTCCATAGATCGGGATTATCTTTTTTGAAAACAGGTTTCGCCCCCGTCATTGCAATCACCAGTTTGTCGGAATACCAATAGCTTCCGACGTTCATACAGAGACTTATAACAACCGCGATATAAAGAATCTCCGGAGCATTATACGCGGCAGAAAACGCCCAGCCGATAGCGATAATAATGAGAAAAAAGACGCCCATCAGAGCCCAGGTTTTTCGTACGTTGCTATCTTGATTGGTATACAGCGAAGCCATGGTTATTTTATATGGATGGCAAGCCACTCGGTTTTCGTTGCCGCGGAAGTGGAAAGAATCCGGTGTGCGGTTTTTTTCGGGATAAAAAGCGAATGGTTTTTTCTCAAGAAAACTTTCTTACCACCGACAGAAAGGGTTGCGCTTCCTTTGAGCATGAAGACAAACTCGTTGTCGCTCTGTGTAAAGATGGCGCTCCGAAAGGACTTCGGACTGACAATTTTCTTTATTTTGACAGAGGTATCGCTAAAGAGAGTTTTGAATGTTTCTCTCCTTTTCATTTTGGTTTAAAACTTTACTTCAACGGGATTTTTGGCTGCCGCCTCTTCCCCAAGGTTGAAGAATTCCATTTTCGTAAACTTGAAAAAGTTTGCGATAATATTGTTCGGAAAAGAATCGACGGCAATGTTTAAGTCGCGGACGTTCGTGTTATAAAAACGGCGTGCCGCCTGAATTTTATTTTCCGTATCCGACAATTCTCTCTGAAGTTCAAGAAAGTTTTCGTTCGCCTTAAGATTGGGATACGCTTCCGCAACCGCAAACAAGGATTTGAGGGCGCCGGTGAGCACATTCTCCGCCTTTCCTTTTTCTTCTATGTTTTGTGCGCCCATTGCCGCTGCCCGCGCTTTTGTGACGTTCTCAAAGGTGTTTGATTCATGCGCGGCATAGCCTTTGACGGTATTTACAAGGTTGGGAATAAGGTCGTAACGACGCTTAAGTTGGACATCGATGTCCGCCCAAGCTTCTTTTGCCCGAGTAATAAGCCGTACGAAACCGTTATAGGCACCCGCAAACCACACAAGAAGAGCGGCAAGAACGGCGAGTGGTATAAAGAAAATTTCCATATAATTGTAGAGAAATTAATTTTACTAAATCGTCCCTATTGTAACACAAACCTTACCGGAGAGGCATCTGTTTTTAGTATCCCATTCCGCCCATGTCGGGCATATTTGGAGTTCCTGTTTTTTCTTCCTTGGGCGCATCGGCTATTGCCGCCTCGGTCGTAAGAAGTATGGCGGCGCCTGACGCGGCATTTTCAACCGCGGTTCGGGTAACTTTTACGGGGTCGATGATTCCGGCTTTGAACATATCGGTAACAAACACATCATTGAGAGCGTCATAACCGGCGTTTTCGCCTTCGGCATTTCGTATTTTTTCAATAATTACCGAACCATCTTCCTTGCCCGCATTCATGGCAATGTTCTTGAGAGGTGCTTCAAGGGATTTTCGCAGTATTTCCCAGCCGATTTTTTCCGCCTCGGTCGTAAATGCCTTTTTCCCGGAAATTTTCTTTGCGGCCCGGATCAGAGCGCTTCCCCCGCCGGCCACTATCCCTTCGGCAATGGCGGCCTTGGTCGCGGCAACGGCATCCTCAATTTTAAGTTTGAGATATTTCATTTCGGTTTCTGTAGCGGCACCTACACGGATGACCGCCACCCCCCCGGATAATTTAGCGATTCGTTCATCCAACTTTTCAATATCAAATTTTGAGTCGCTTTGTTCCCTTTGGGTTTTTATTTGGGCAACACGGGATTCGATTTCCGCCTTTTTCCCTTTTCCTCCGACAATAACCGTCTCGTCTTTCTTTGAAATCACTTTCGTCGCGCGGCCCAGAACATTAAGGTCCGCGTTTTCAAGCTTTATTCCCAACTCTTCCGAAACAACTTTGGCGCCAATGGTCAAGGCAATATCCTGAAGCATTTCTTTCTTCCGATCGCCATATCCCGGAGCTTTGATGGCAAGAACATTAAATGTGCCGCGCAAACGATTGAGAATAAATGTCGTCAACGCCTCACCCTCAATATCTTCGGCAATAATAACAATATCTTTTCCACCCGCCTGAGAGACTTTTTCAAGAAGCGGAAGAATTTCTTTGATAGCCGAAATTTTCTTGTCGGTGACGAGAATAAGGGGGTTTTTGTATACAGCTTCCATCCGTTCGGCATCCGTAATCATGTATGGCGAAACATACCCTTTATCGAACTGCATCCCTTCAACAACTTCGGAGTCAACACCGAAAGTTTGTGATTCTTCAACGGTCACTACCCCGTCTTTGCCCACTTTTTCTATTGTATTGGCGATAATCGTTCCTATTTCCGCCGATTCCGCGGCAATTGTGGCAACTTGTTGTATTTCTTCTTTTGATTTGATGGGTTTGGCGATGTTTTTCAGGGCGGCAACCGTTTCTTTGGCGGCACTTTCAATTCCGGCGCGCACTCCCATAGCGTTAACCCCCATGGTCGTATGTTTCATTCCTTCCGAAATAAGCGCTTGAGTGATGATAACCGAGGTGGTTGTTCCGTCGCCTGCCGTATCATTCGTTTTTGTGGCAACTTCTTTGATTATTTCGGCACCCATATTCTCAAATTTATCGGCCAAAGAAATTTCTTTGGCGATAGACACACCGTCGTTTGTAATCATGGGCGCGCCATAGCCTTTGTCCAAAACGACATTTCTGCCGCGGGGCCCGATGGTAATTTTGACCGCGTCAGCTACGGCATCCACTCCGCGTTTGAGTGATTTTCGTGCATCTTCGCTGAATAGAATTTGTTTTGCCATAGTTTTTTACAATGATTATTCTTTTACAACCGCTAAAATGTTCTTCTCTTCTATGATGTAAAACTCTTCTCCGTTTATTTTTATCTCGTCATATCCGTATTTTGAAAAAACGATTTTTTGACCTTTTTTCACCCGCATCGGTACGAGTTTTCCGTCTTCATACCGCCCCTCTCCCACAGCAATCACTTTGCCCTGCTCCGGTTTTTCTTTATCGACGGTTTCAGGAATGATAATTCCCGAGTCCGTTTTTTTTACATCGGAGGTAAGGGGTTTTACAAGTACTCTGTCTCCCAAGGGCATAATTGCCTGATATGAGTCTGTCGAAGATTGTTTTTTCATAATTTTGTCTGATATTCCAGTTAAATTTTAGTGTTTGTATTGTATGACATATCCACAATGTGTCAATTCCTCAGATGGGCGCGGGGATTGATTAATTGCCACGCATCTGATATAGTCTTTTGTAATGGATTTTGCCGCAGTATTGCCGTTCACACAAATTCTCCTTGCCATCTTGCTTATCGGGGGCATTCTGCTCCAACGATCTGAAGCGAGTCTCGGGAGTGCGTTTGGCGTTGACGGATTTTCTTCCACTCGCTATGCAAGACGTGGATTTGAAAAATTGCTTTTTAACGGGACAATTGTTGTCGCGATCTTATTTATTATTTCCACATTTATAGCTCTCATATCATAGAATATTCCGGAACTTTTAAAAAACGCGGTATACGCGCTCGTTTCCGGAATTACCCTCTTTAATATTCGTGAACAAAGATTTTTACCAACCAATCCTTTCTGATAAAGAGGAAAAGGCGCCGGTGACTCACTATGTCCAGGCTCTTATGGAACGTTTCTCCCTTACCGAACGTCTTCTCTTTATTTTTCTTGCCACCGTGTGTGTTGTGACAAGTATAATGCTTGCCTCTTCGGTGAATAGCGCATTTTTGGTTGAAATACCAGCGTCCGGCGGGAGTATGAGCGAGGGTGTAATAGGGCTGCCGCGCTTTATCAATCCCCTGCTCGCAACGTCGGAAACTGACAAAGATCTGACTTCTCTTGTATACTCCGGGCTTTTAAAAGCAACCCCGGACGGCAGACTGATAAACGACTTGAGCGAATATTATACGATTTCCCCCGATGGAAGGATGTACACATTCGTTTTAAAGAAAGATATTTATTTTCATGACGGTACCCCGGTCACGGCGGAAGATGTGAAGTTTACGGTAGAAAAAGCCCAAGACCCTTTTCTAAAAAGTGCGCGACGCGCGAGTTGGGACGGGGTTGAAGTGCAGGTCAATGGAGAAAAGGAAATCAGTTTTGTGCTTAAACAGCCGTATGCCCCCTTCCTTGAAAATGCCACTATGGGGATTCTTCCAAAGCACGTGTGGAGCAGCGCCTCCGCGGAACAGTTCCCTTTCAGTAGTTTCAACGTGGAACCAATCGGTTCAGGGCCGTATATGGTAACGGCAATCAAAAGGAATTCGGGAGGGCTCCCTGTCCGTTATCACCTTACGTCTTTCAGACGATATACGCTCGGAGAAGCATATATAAAGGAAATCGTAATGAAATTTTACTCCAATGAAACCGAGCTCATTGAAGCCTACAGACAAGGCGCCGTTGATGCTATCAACGGGATTTCACCGGCTGCCACCGAAAATGTGCTGGGGAAAAAGGGAGCGACTGCAAAAACCTCCATTCTTCCGAGAGTATTCGGTATTTTCTTCAATCAAAATCAGCAAACGCTTTTTGTAAATAAGGAAATCAGGAAAGCCCTTAATGTCGGCTTAAACAAGGAACGAATCGTCGGGGAAGTACTCAAAGGATACGGCTCCGCAATTGACAGCCCAATACCTCCGGAATACATACGGGAAGCAAGTGAGAAAATTGCCACAACTACCGACAGAACGACCGCGGCGCAGGCGATACTCGAAAAGGACGGATGGAAAATCGGTGAAAGCGGTTTTATGGAAAAGAAAGGGCAAATTTTGCAGTTTTCTCTTTCCACTTCCGACGTGGCAGAGCTAAAACAGACCGCGGAAATTATAAAGGAGGAATGGGCGAACATCGGTGTTTCCGTGGATATTAAGATTTTCGAATCCGGAGATTTGAACCAAAATATCATTCGTCCGAGAAAATATGACGCGCTATTGTTCGGGGAAATCGTCGGACGGGACCTGGACTTGTTTCCTTTTTGGCATTCATCGCAGAGAAACGATCCCGGTTTAAATATAGCCCTGTACGCAAACATTACAGCAGACAAACTTCTTGATGAAGCGCGAACGGTGCTTGATCCGGTTGAGCGTGTCGAAAAATACCAAAAATTCGAGGCGGAAATTAAAAAGGATATTCCCGCCGTGTTTGTGTACTCCCCTGATTTTATTTATATAGTTTCGGACAAAATTAAAAACATAGACCTCGGTAAAATTACCGTTCCGAGCGAACGTTTCCTTGATGTACATAATTGGTATGTGCGTACGGAAAAAGTATGGGAGTTTTTCGTTCGGGAAAAAAATTCGCAAATATAAACACTAACAATTAATATTTATGACTGATCAACACACACATTCGGGAGGAAACGCCTCGGGCGCCTCTCCCTTCGGCGCTTCAAGAGATGCAAGAACCCAAGGACGTCCTCACCGACGACCATATCATGCCGGGAGCGCACCTTACGCCGGAAATACGCCTCATGGTGGGAATACCCCTCATGCCGGGAACGCGCAATCTTCCCGTCCGCAACATCACAGACGACCTTCCGCCCACAGACGAACGGGACGAAAAGCTCCCATTACACAAATAATCAGAAGAAAAGAGACGGGACCTTCAAAAAAAGAACCCAAACTCCCTGAAGTCGGAGAAAATTTTGTGCGCATCATTCCTCTCGGCGGCCTTGAAGAGGTTGGGAAAAACATGCTCGTTGTCGAAACACAGGACGATATCATTGTTTCGGACGTCGGTTTTCAGTTCGTCGGCGGAGAAGACGCGCCCGGAATTGATTACATTCTCCCTAACACCAGATATCTTGAGGAACGGAAAGAAAAAATCCGTGGAGTTTTTATTACGCACGGCCACCTCGATCACATTGGAGGAATTCCTTATATCATGGACCGCATAGGTAATCCGCCTATTTACACGGCAGAGTTGAGCGCCATGATGATAAAGAAAAGACAGGAAGAGTTCCCCCACCTTCCCGCTCTCAACATCAGAGTTATTGCTCCGTGGGAGCGCACGAAACTTGGGAAATTACATCTCACACCCTTCCCCGTTACGCACTCTATCCCCGGCTCAATGGGAGCCGTAATAGAAACGCCTCACGGGAATATCGTCATCACCGGAGACCTGAAACTTGAACATGAAGACGGCATCCCTACGGAAAAAGAAACGGAAACATTTGAAAAAATAAGTAAGGGAAAAAATCTTTTGCTCATTGCCGATTCCACAAACGCGGAAAAAGGCGGTTTTTCCATTCCCGAAAGAATAGTTAATCAAAATATCGAGAAAATAATCAAGGAGGCAAGGGGTCGTCTCATTATCGGTACGTTTGCTTCACAGTTCGACCGTATGATCCACATTATCGACTCGTGCGAGAAATACGGCAAAAAAGTGGTTACGGAAGGAAGAAGCATCAAGACAAATCTTGAGATTGCCCAGTACGAAAATCTTTTGAAAACAAAAAAAGGCACAATTATACCCGTTGAAGACATAGGCAATTATCCTCCCGACAGAGTTGTCATTCTTGCGACGGGAGCGCAAGGCGAAGAGTTTGCCGCCCTTATGCGTATCGCGACAAACAAGCACAAGACCGTTATCCTTAATGAACGCGATACTGTTGTTTTGTCCTCTTCCGTTATTCCTGGAAATGAACTTGATGTGCAGAAATTAAAAGACAATTTATACCGTCGCGCCGGAAAAATCATTCACTATCGCGCCTCGGATGTTCATTCCACGGGACATGGAAATACCGGCGAACTCATTTGGATAAACCAGAAGGTAAATGCGAAATTCTTTATGCCCGGTTATGGCTATCACTCAATGCTTCGCAGCCACGCGCAGGCGGTTATGGATGCCGGACTTTCAAAAGACCGCATCGTTATTCCGGACAACGGAATGCTGATTGATTTCGAGAAAGGAGAGAAGGTAATCGTTCATAAAGAGAAAGCACCCGTGACTCTTATGATGGTTGACGGATTCGCCGTCGGAGACACGCAAGAAGTTGTCATTAGGGACAGAAAGTCGCTCTCCCAGGACGGAATGTTCGTCATTATCGCGACTATTAACTTAAAGACCGGAAAACTCCGAAAATCCCCGGATATCATTTCGCGCGGGTTTGTCTATCTTCGTGAATCCCAGGAACTGCTTCAGCAGGCGCGTTTGATTATCAAGAAAACCGTGGAAGAGACAACACACGGAATGCACCCTATAGACTTCGATTACCTCAAGGAAAACATCACCGAAACCGTAAGCGGATTTTTGTACCAAAAAACGGCGAAGACCCCGATTGTCATTCCCGTCGTTCTGGGACTGTAACTTCTCTTGGATTTCTTTCCGCGATACAATTAATCACGTATGAATTTCCCGTTTTTTCGGAAGACGAATGACTCTCTTTCCGCTGTGTACATAGCAAACTTGCTATTGTCTTTTCACTATTTCCTTATTCTCTACATCAACTCCTCGTTTCTCAATTTGTATGTGACCGAGAAGACTGTGGGGACTCTGTATACCGCGGGTTCCGTCATCAACCTTGTACTTCTTCTTGTCGCGCCATATCTTCTTAACCTCATCGGCAACTACAGACTGGTGCTTGGATTCATAGCGCTTGAGGGAGTAGCCGTTCTTGGGCTGTCATTTGCGTCTGTACCGACATTTGCCGCCACATTTTTTCTCATTCATATAGCGGTCATAGGCATGGTCAGCTTTTGTCTTGATATTTTTGTCGAAAAATACTCCGGGAGCGAGGGCGAGACGGGGGGGATTCGTGGATTGTATCTTACCCTTTCAAATACGGCGCTGGTTATCGCTCCCTCGGTAGTTGCATTTCTTCTTCCACGGGGAGATTTTGGAGCGGTGTATCTGCTTTCTCTCCTGTTCCTCTTCCCCGCCTTCAGCCTTATAAGGAAAAAACTGAAAGGATTTTCCAATACAACACGCGTGATAAGTTTCTCCAAAGAAATGGAGCGGTATCGGAAAGACAAGAATCTAAGAAATATATTCATTGTTAACCTTGTGTTGCAGATTTTTTACGCATGGATGATTATTTATGTCCCGATATACCTGTCTTCGTACATAGGTTTTTCATGGGACAAACTTGGGCTTCTGTTCACTTTCATGCTTTTGCCTTTTCTTTTGTTTGAATTGCCGTTGGGAAAAATTGCCGACCTGTTTTTGGGAGAAAAAGAAATACTCGTTGCCGGACTTGCCATAATGGCGGCCGCTACTTCACTCGTTACATACCTTTCCACGGCCTCTTTCGTTCTTTGGGCAATTGTGTTATTCCTCACGCGCGTCGGAGCAAGTGCGGTTGAAATTATGACGGAAAGTTATTTCTTCAAACACGTCAATGCCACCGATTATGACGCCATCAGCGTGTTCCGCATGACACGCCCAATTTCTTATATCGTGGCACCTCTCATTGCGGCTCTCGCACTCAGCACACTTCCTTACCGGTTCATTTTCCTCGTCCTTGTAGGAGTCATATTACTTGCAATCGGACCAGCGCTTCGTCTTAAAGATACGCGCTAAAAATCACTCAGCAACATTTTTTACAAAGCGCTCACCTGCTTCCTGCGGCAGGTTCGCTAAACTCGTAAAATTTTTGGCCCAAGGCCAAACCAAGCAAATTTTCCTGCGAACATTGTAAAAAATGTTGTCTCGCTTTAACGGGCAGAGGGAAGGGTTTGAGAAAAATCGTAATCCTAAAATTATTTCCCCGCTTTGGCTATCTTTACTGCACTTTTGCGCACTTTTTTCACTGCTTTTTTACCTTCCGCTTCCATTTCCTTTTTTAAGTGTTTCCAGTAGTTTCCCAGCTCTTTTTCAAGGTCGGCGATTTCCTCTTTACCGATGTGTTTTGCGTTATTATAACGGGAAAGAATTTGTTTCACTATTGTTTGGTACGTATCCTTGTTGATGTCGGTAAGCACTTCAAGTTTTTCCAGGACTTCTCCCTTGGCCTTAAGCGCCCATCCTCGTATTTTAGCCCGTCTTTTTTTTGCATCCTTTGCGCCATACAAAAAATAAGCTGCGGCTGTAGCCGCAAGAGCCGAACCGACTGCGATACCAAGACCGATGTTATTTTTTTTATTCATATTATTTTTTGTTTTTTGTTTTTTTATTACTTTGTAAGCCCAAAATGCGGGTAAGAAAGTCCCCTGTTTTTTTACCCTCTTTCTTGATTGTTACACGCAATGAATGAACATCTTCAACGACCTCACTTCCTTCGTCTTTTATTTTCTTGGAAAGTCCACGTATGTCGGCCAAAATTCTTATCACATACCAAAGCGCCACCACAACAATAAGGGCAACCGCTACGACCGCAACTGTGGTTACAAAAAAGAAAGTATCGGCTCTTGTTACGGCATCCATAGGCTTTTACTGTGCATTATCCAGACATGATGTTAATTGGGACGTTTGCGTCCATCCGCATTTCCCATTTGTTTGCCGCCCGCACTGGGCATCCTGGTAACAGGCGTATTGCTCCGTCCATTCGCACGTTGTAACAACATCCTCATCCGCGCATATCTGTCCGCTACAACCGGTCGGGAGGCATTCCTTCGGCGTGTCGGAAGAAACAGCCTTGGCGCTAAATTCCACCGGCATGCGAAGTTCATCGGCATTTTCGGAAAGCCCCGATGGATTATCCTTTTCGAAAATAAGCATTCCGCGCTCGGTCGGAACGGAATTAAAGGTCAATACCGCCTTGAATGGCACGAAATCTTGAGTCATCCATTCACCCTGAGCGGTTGCGATTGCGGTAGCGATTTTATTTCCCGATGCGTCAAACAAATGTATCGGGAAAGAGGCCTCAAAGAACCAATACCCTCTTGCTTCTCCGCTTATGGTCAGAGGGCTTTTGATTGAATCCCCGGGACGCGGTACCGATACACGGATAATGTCCTGTTTCTCAATTTCATTTCCAACATCTTCCACGAATTCGGAATTTGGCGCTTTGCATTTACGCGGATAGGATTCAAGCACCGGATAACCCGCTTTTACACACTCTTCAAAACTTCGAATAGGGACATATTTTTTGTTTTGAAACACCACAAGCGCAATGACAACCGATGCGAACAGGGCCAAACAAAGAAACAATGCAAGATTTTTTCTGGATATCATGCTAAAACTTTTTTATTCCCCTGTTATCTCAGGGCAAGTATGATAATAATATTTAAAGAAATAATGACTGTCCCGATTACTCCGGTGACAAGAGCGGCAAGCATTATTTTATTCCCGTACCATGGTTCCTTGTCCGTCATAACGATTGTATTGTAACACACGGGTGCGAGGACAAAAAATTTCCGCAATAAAGGGTATTAACCGCAGGGCAAGCCCTGCACCCATTTGGTGCTCGAAGACTCGCTCTCTCCCCGTCCCAGAGGGGCGGGGTATTAAACCCTTTGTTACGACTTCGACTCGGACGCTGTGTACAATCGGAATTGTCCACGCGCTCCTCGCTTGTCGTAATAATCTAAAAAACTTTTATTTGTATACCGCTTTTCGTTTTTACCTCCGAGCCTTCTGTCTCGATTTCAATTTCCGTTTCGCTTTCAATTTTTACTTCATCGTTGTGAGAATCATCGGAGCCGCGTACCCCACTCTCGCTGTCGGACTGAAACATATTTGAGAGAAGTCCGGATGCGGTTTTCGCGTTTGCGTATGAAATATTCCACAATCGCAAGGCACTTGTGTAATCGCCTTGCGCATACGCGACCTCCGCCTGAACCGAGGTGTTTTCCGCTTCGGCAATCAAATTTTGTGCTTTATCCGTAATACCGGTTATGCGCAAAACTTTCTCCGACAACTTTAATCGTGCTTCCGTAAGTGCGATATCGGCTTTTTCCTTCATTCGATCCGCCTCTTTTTGAAGATACGTGTTTACACGGGAGGAAGAAGAAACGGAAGATGTGGCAGTACTATTATTATCATCTTCCTCAGCGGGTATCGGAAGGATGGAAGGAAAAATTTGTAATTTATGTTTTTGTTCCGCTCTCAAGAGAATCTCAAGCCTGTACGCGAGGTTAAACGCATTTTGAAGTTCAGCAAACGCCTCTCTGTACTCTTTATTATTGAGAAAAGATTTTCCGGCGGATATCCCCTCGGTTACCGTGGCGAAATCGGCTTTTACCTGAGTCATAGTTGAAGTGGAAAGGGATGTTTCAAATTTTTGTATGATTTTTGACACATCGTGCGATTTTGATTCCGCCAATTTCAGCATTCTCAAAACAGAGGATTCTTTAACATCCGCTGCTTTTACTGCTTCTTTTGAACCATCCGATGAATCATCCGGGCTGGAAGATAACGCAAGAGAGTCTTCGTTTATTTTTACAGCCACCCGAAGATTGACCGAAGCAGCCGCGGGAACAGCGTTGACGGTTTCCCTATTCTCCCTTACAACAGCAAGCATCCTCCCCGTTGAGTCATTTTCATCATCGCTGTTGCGCAACGACAAGCGGGTGAGAATTTCCTCATGGGCCTCTAGCGATGTTTCAAAGCGTGAAGTGACCTCACTCGCTCGTTCGGGGTCCCGTTCCTCAAATTCTTTTACCCTCTCAGCGACTTTTTGAGCGTGTTTTTCAAATTGTTCCGCAATTTTTTGCTCATTTGCCGCGCTTAGTTTCCCTTCCGCAGAAAGCGATGCCGCCTCAACAAGGCGCCGTTCGGCTCGCTCACTTTCCCATTGTGCTTTCGCTTCGGAAGAAAAAGTGAGAGTTTGTTTTATTTCTTCGTTCACAGATACTTTGACCGGGTACAGCAAATCTCCGGGCAGAGAACCTTCGGCGGCAAAGGACACACCGCCCCCGACAACAAGCGCGAGAATGAGTGCGATGGGCATGGGATTTCTGAGCAAGAGAAAGAAAAAACTATTTGGCCACCGGTTTTCGGGACGCAAAAGATTTTCTTTTTTTACAGGTGCGGTACGTATGGAATGTTCAAGAACCGCCTTCATATGTCCTTTTTCCTGAGACGTCATGCGGATTGTTTGTCCTATCGTATGAAGTTGTTTTTCGAAATTGTTCATAATTGTATCGCGTTGCGTAATTTGAAAAGCCCTCTGTGGATGCGGACTGAAACGACATTTTCATTTTCTCCGATAAGTTCGGCAATTTCCCTTGGCGAGAAACCGTCCATGTACCTCATCGTCACGACTTCCCGATACTTTTCAGGAAGCGTCTTGAGTGCCTTTAGGAGCCGTATCCCGTCAAAGCGAATTTCCGCCTGTTCCATTTCTCCCGTACTGTGTAAATCGGGGATGTCCCCTTCGGAAGCGTCTTCCCGCTCAAGAAATTCATCGAGGGATGTCGTTTTCTTTTTTCGGTATTCGTCGATAATCAAATTGTTTAACACTCGATAAAGAAAAGGTTTGAAATCATCGATGGTTTTCCCCTGGGCGACGTAATTCCACGTCTTTGTGAACGACTCTTGGACAAGTTCAAGCGAACGTTCCCTGTCGCCAATACGAAAGAAGCAATGCCTGAAAAGAGCATCGGAATAGTCCTCAAACGCCTGAGTAAATCGTCCCGTAACGTCCATTCTTTTGTTTCTTAGTATATAAGACGAAAAGATGTCATTTCCCTTTCACAATCAATGTACCATGATATGCATGTTCTTTTCCAGAAATGATAGGATAAAGCCAATGAAAAAAGTGGCTATTTTTGATGTCGATGGGACCGTGTTCCGTTCAAGTCTTCTGATTGAATTAACCGAACGACTGATTGAGAAAGGACTGTTCCCTTCCGCTGCCCGGAGAGAATATCAATACGAATACAAAAAATGGCATGACCGTGAAGGCAGTTACGAAGAATATATCGATAACGTCATAAAGGCGTTCATGAAATATGTACGCGGTGTGTCATATAAAGATTTTCTTGAAGCCGGGGATGAGGTGTTTGAACAGCAAAAAAACAGGACCTACCGATACACACGCGATCTTATAAAAAAATTAAAAAAGGAGAAATATTACCTTCTTGCCATTTCCCAGTCTCCCAAAGGAATCCTTGATAAGTTCTGCGCTCATATGGGATTTGATAAAATATATGGAAGAATCTATGAGCTTGGACCCGAGGATAAGTTCACAGGAAATATCGTCGACCTTCACCTTATTTCAAACAAGGCAAACATAGTAAAGCGGGCGATTGAAAAAGAAAATTTGACGCTTGAAGGATCGGTTGCCGTCGGGGATACGGAGGGAGACGTTTCAATGCTTGAGATGGTTGGACAACCTATTTGTTTCAATCCGAATATGAAACTCTACAGAGAAGCGAAACGCAACGGATGGAAAATTGTTGTTGAACGGAAAGACGTGATTTATGAAATCAATTAAAAAAGCCCGTTTCGTTAAGAAACAGGCTTTTGGGAAACAGAGCATTTTTTAAAACTGTTCAAACTTATTATTGTTAAGAGAACATCTGTAACTAAAAGCGCCGCTAACAATAAAGCAAGGCAGGAGACTGTCCACTCGTTTATCTCTGGTTTCATCCACATTAACAGAAGAGAGAGAATTGTTACCCGAGAAAGAAAGAACCCACCGAGAAGAAATATTAACGCTATCCAACCAAAGTTTAATTCCATCATAGAATTCCTCCTTTTTTTGAATAGTCTTCTATAAAATGTTTTTATAAGAACAATCTTTAACCTGTTGTCATTATACCACAATATATGGCATAAAGTCAATATCTATTATACCTATATTTTAAGCCTTAATTTAAGGAAATATAGTTTTTAAGTACTCTTATTTTATCTTTACTCGGAGACCGGGTAACACGTTTGGCATACCCCAAGGTCTTGCAGTTTTTCCAGGTATGCAATGACGGTAAGTACGAACTCCGCGTGGCTCCATGTCAGGGGCCTGACCGAAAGCGGAGAGCCGTTATATGGATGCAGTTGTTCGGATAATAAGCCCGAGGTAAGAGCGTTTTTTAATGTCCACAAAAGCGTCTCCTTTGCCCCATCAAGGTCTTCCTGGCTTTCAGCCCGGGCGATATCGTATTGTGCAAACCATAATGTGGTAATAAACCACGCATTGCCCGGCAGTCCGGACCCGACACCGTAATATACATCCCCTTCGTAGCGGGCATATCCACCTATATCCGTGTGAACACGCAACCTCTCACGAGAAATCATCATGGCTTTAAGAAGCCGTTCGTCATATGGAGACAAAACCCCGAATCTAAAAATTCCATACGCACTCGAAGCATCTATCGTCTTGTCGTAAATAATACTTCCCCGCGGAGGTACCGTAAGCATCCGGCTGAACGTGCCTTCTTTTTCGTTGTAGAGATATTTTATTATTGCCGCCTGAATTTCGTCCGCCGCCCGGTGATATTTTTTCGATTCGTTTTGCTTTCCCAAAAGAAATGCGAACTTCCCCGCCGCAATCAGTCCTCCGTACACCGCAGCGGCGGTAAAACAGGAGATGCCGTTACGTTCCTCCCACAAATCGTAACTTGGTCCCGGAAGACCGGTTTTTTTATCCCTGTATTCGACAAGAAAATCCCCCGCCCGTTTTATAAAGGAATTGTAAATACTTTCAATAAATTCGAGATTTCTCGTCACCGCGTAATGGTCCCAAAGCGTATAGAGAGATGTTGCCGTTTCGTCCTCTTGGATGGCAAGTTGTGAGACTCCGTTTCGTATCCACGGATGCCACGAACTTCCCAACGACCTGTCCGAATTATATTTGTGCAGGAGAAAACCTTCGTCGGTAAGCACTTCGTTGCAGAAAGAATAAAAGCGCGTGCTTAAATCAAAGTATCCCGCTTTGTCAAAAGCAAGGGCGGCAAACGCCGCGTCGCGCGGCCACATATAACTGTATGTGTCGCGGCCATGCTGCAGAATGGATGAGTCTCCCGAAGCGATGAGAGCTCCTCGGTTGTCCGCGTGAGTTCGCATGATAAGAAGCGATTTTTTGAACAGGTCTCCAACGCCTTCATCAAGGCCGTAGAAAACAAAACGGCGCTTGTTTACCCACGCTTTCCAAAAATCTCCCGTACTTTTCAAAAGATGGGGCGGGGTTTTTTTAAGAACGTATGAATTCAAAAGTCTCGCTTCACGCAAAGTATGAGAAGCGATAATCCAGTAGTACACTTCTCCTACTTCCTCGGCTTCAAGAGGCACCGTAAAACCCACGGTTGAATCCACTGACCCGTGTTCAATGGCGTTTTTTGAAAGTAGTCCGTCTTCGGCGTCTTTCCATGTTCCCTCTTTTCCTTCTATTTGAGAAAGGCCGACGCTGTAATCGTCGAAAGAACCTTCGTGTAAACCGAGGCCTGCAATAAAGAAAAGTCTTCTTCCTTTGTAATGAACAATTGCGTTATCCTCCGGCTGATAGTAGGCGGTGTTGCCATAACTGGAATGGGAAATTTGGAACTCTTGATTGATAAATACTTTTATTACCCGGGAAGAAGGGTGGCGGTTTTGAACGGTGATTTTCCGAAGAAAAATATTTGATTCGTTATAGACCGTATCATTAAAAAAAAGTGAAACTTTCAGGCGGTCATTGACGGCGCGAATTTCCGAAACCATTGTTTCCTTCTTGTAATCAACCGTTACATTCCAATCATCGCTTGCAAGCCACGAGAAATCGCCGTCAACCCACACGCCAATACGGTGAACAACCCCGCTTGGAGAGTGGTTGGACATACCTACATAAGGAAAATAAAAATCACGTACTTGTCCCCTGCTATCGAGAAAAACAAGTATGTTACCGTTTCCCAAAACTAGTGATCTTGCCATAATGCAAACCTATATTGAGAAATTATTTGCAGTTGTCGCAAACCGAGAGCGCCTTTATCGCCCCCGCTTTCGTTTTTGCCTTTCGCAGAGCAGTAGCGCAGTGGGAGCAACCCAGAACATTCTCAACCCAGTTTGCAAAGTCGTTGCTTCCGTTGCCCGTGTGATGAGCGAATTGCTCCTTTTTCATTCCCTGAAATGCCTTTTTGAGTTCCTCGACATTTTTGATAACGGGACCGTTATTGACCCAAAAGCACGCTTCTCCCTGCGCCTCGTTGTGACAGGTACACATCGCGGCGAACTTTTTTGTTTTTGTCTTTGTAGTACGCATATTAATTTCTAAATGTAATTATATCAGTGAGTTAATAATTTTTGTAATGTCCTCTTCACACGAAACCAAACGGGCGGAAGCGGCGCCGATTCGATTCGTTTTCTTAAATCATGAAGGACGTTCATATAGGCGATAAACGCTTCGTAAGGAGATTCGTAAGGATTAAAGTATGCATGTACATCACCGTCGGAAAACCACTTGGTACACATATAGTAGAAATGGTCCGATGTTTGCAGTTTCCGCCAATCCTCAACAAGTTTCTCGTCTCCCGTCTCAAGTACCATATCTTCAAGAGCATATATCGAACGGAGAGCGTCATGCTGAATCGGATTTGAGCGCCAGGCGGAGAGGTCCCGCTCTATGTCGGCCCATGAAACGTAATTCGGCACATCCAATTCCCCTACCGGACGCAATAGTTCAAGCGCTTCCCGGGGAGTCACAAAGTGGTTGTCCGAACGTTTGAGCATTTCTTTCGGTAAATGGCGCATAAATTCAAAAATGCCCGTGTCTTCCCACTGGTGCTCGCCAAACGTCTCGTAATCCATGAACAGGTTGATTATTTCCCCGTTGCCATGGTGAGCCTCTACCCATTTCACAAACTTGGGTGCGGTAAGAGGATAGTCTTCCCACCATTTCGCGCCAAAACGAAAAGCAATATCGTCGGAAAGTTTATAGTTTTTCAAAAGAAGCGTGAGCGGAGCGTCTTTGGCTTTGTATAGGAAATTCGGACTTCTCCACCCGAGAATATGGTCGGCGCCTTCGGCGAGCATTCCCTTGTATCCGAGCCGTGCGATTTCTTTTCCGATGTCATTGCTGTAGATAAGCTCGGTGTTCCGGAAAACCGTCGGAGTATAACCGAACAATGATTTTATTTTTTCTCTGTGTTTTTCTATCTGTTTTCTGAATTCGGCCGGGGAATGTAAAAATGCGAGCGAGTGGTAGTACGTTTCGCTTAAAATTTCCACTCTCCCCGTTTCGACGAGTTTTCTAAACGACTCAAGCACATGCGGAGCAAATTGTTCGAATTGTTCAAGTACGACTCCGGAAAATGAAAAACTTACCTTAAACTCCGGATGTTTTTGCAACAAATGAAGAAGAAGGGCGTTTGCGGGAAGATAGGATTTTTCCGCCACCTTGAGAAGTATTTTTCTGTTATTGAGGTCGGACTGCCCGTTGTCGTTGAAATAATTGTGGTCTGTACCGACGTCAAAAATTCTGTATCGTTTTACCCGATGAGGCTGGTGAACTTGAAAATAAAAACAGATATTAAGCATTGTATATGGAGAGACCAAACACTTTCTTGTATATCATCATACACTTTTCGGCAGCCTGCTTCCATGTATGTTTGATGATTTCCTGGAAACCATTTTCGGAAAGACACGACTTGAGAGATTCATGGGTGAGTACGCATACGATTTTGTTTGCCATTTCATCGACGTCCCAAAAATCAACTTTGAGCGCGTGTTTGAGTACTTCCGAAACTCCCGACTGACGAGAAATAATGACGGGGGTACCACTTGCTATAGCCTCAAGAGGAGTGATGCCGAAAGGTTCCGAAACGGAGGGCATGAGGTAAAGGTCTGCCGCTTTGTACGCCTGTACAAGCTCGTCATTTCGCAAAAATCCCGCAAACAAGACCTTGTCGCTGATACCCAAAAACGCGGCCTGGTTCATGATTTGGCCTTCCATATCCCCCGACCCGGAAATGATAAACGTTACCTTTGGATAATATTCGAGAACCTTTTTTGCGGCGGCAACGAAATAATCCGGACCTTTTTGTATGGTGATGCGTCCGACAAATAAAACAATTTTATTCCCCGATTCTTTAAGTTTCGCAATTCGGTTTTCCTCGCCTACGTGCTGGGAAAGGTATTCATCAATATCGATACCGTTGTGAACTACCTCGACTTTTTCTTCGGGTACGCCGTATCGTTTGACGATGATATCCTTCGTGTAGTTGGACACTGCAATAACGCGGTCGGCGGCGTGCATTCCCTCCCTTTCCACGTCGTAGACAAACTGATTGACGGACCGGCCGCCGGTCCTGTCAAATTCCGTCGCGTGCACGTGAACGATAAGCGGTTTCCCCGATACTTTTTTCGCTTCCATACCGGCGAGAAACGACAACCAGTCATGGGCGTGGATAACATCAAATTGTTCTTTGCGGGCGATTTCGCGTGCGCGTATTGCGTACCGTCTTACTTCCTCAAATAGCGTGTCGCCGTAAAACGCATTATCAATAAATGCCCGTTCTTTTTTATAGCTGTCGGGATTCGTGTATGGAGAAAGTAGAGACGGGATATTATGGAATACGATATCCGGAGTTTCCACGTCACCGAATATAATGCGCGCGAATCGGGATGTTGTATCTTTAAGCCGTTTCGGTAGAACAAATGTCACCTTGCTCCCCGATTGAGCCAACGCTTTGGAAAGACCGTAACAGGCAACACCCAAACCTCCACTATTGTGAGGTGGGAACTCCCAACCAAACATTAAAATTCGCACTGGTGCATGCATTCTGTTTATTCGTTTAGTAAAAGAAAACTTTCCCAACAAAAGAAAAAACGTTCCGGGTCTTTTCCCTAAACTTCTTGCTGATAATTATACAATAAGGCCGTACTTTATTATCTGTGCACAATGTTTCTGTTATACTTAAGGGGTAAAACTTCCATGGACAAATTTGAGACACATGTCGATGAGCACGGAATCGTAAACATGGCCATTAAAGGACGCGTGAGAAGGGAGGTATGGGATCAGTTCAAAAAATGGATTGAGGACACGCAAAAGATAATCAAGGAGGAATACGACAAAACCGGCAAGAAAGTTAGAGCCACCGTCGACCTTACCGACACGTCAAGCCAATATGACAGCGACACGATAGCGGCGCTTGCCTCTTTTACGAAAGCAAACGAGCCGTATATGGAAAAAACGGCGACCTTCGGAGCAAACACAATGATAAAATTCGCGGAAGACCTTGTTATCACGATTTCCGGCAGAAAAAATATCAAGGCATTCGCCACCAAAGACGAAGCCACCAAGTGGCTTCTATCGGAAAAATAGACCGCTGCATTCTGCAGCGGTCTATTTTTTTTGTTCCAAATCCAGACAGACGGAGTTGATGCAATATCGTTCACCCGTATCGGTCGGACCGTCGTCAAACACATGCCCAAGGTGAGAGTTGCATTTGGCGCATAGAATTTCGGTGCGGACCATTCCCTGAGTTTCGTCAGTCTCGCGTTTTATCGCGCCGGGCAGAGCTTTGTCGAAACTTGGCCATCCGGTTCCTGAATCAAACTTTGCATCGGAAGAAAACAGTGCGTTGCCGCACGCGGCGCAACGGAATATCCCGTCTTCTTTGGAATACATGTATTTACCCGTAAAGGGCATCTCGGTTCCCTTCTCCCGCAAGATTTTATATTGGTCTGGGGACAGTTTCTCCTTCCAGTCGTCTTCCGTTTTGGGTATACCGTTTTTCATAGTAGTTATCATATCACCAAAATCCCGCCTCTTGGCGGGATTTTGATTTTTTGACCGATAAAAAAATTATCTTCCTGTCGGCAGACCGCTTTGGGCATCACGCATCATCGTACTCATGTCAGTGAATGTAACTCCGCTTGGCAATGAAAACGTATTTGCATCTGCCGTCCACGGCTCGCACGCATAGCCCAGTTGTTGATTGTAATCGACAGACTGCTGTCCTTGGGTGCCCGATGTATCCGAAACCGCGGCTGACTCCTGTGCGCTTACCGGCATTTTGAAACCCTGATTTGTCGCTGAAGTCCATACATAGCTGTATTCCCCGTCGGCAATCATATGACTTTGAACGGTCATACCGGAGGCCATGCTTTGAAAATCTCCTCGGAGCTTTCCGTTTGCGACATACACAACCCCGGAAGATTGAGACACGTCATTTGATTCATCTACCGTGCATTTTTGGGAAATGTTTGCGGCAATGAGGTCTTTCATGGACATCTTTCCTGTCGCTTTTCCTGACGCTTGTTCGCGCACCTCTGCCGCATCTTGAAGCGTCGGTTGTGAAATCATATACGTTCCGATACCGCCGATAACCACTATTCCACCAACAAGATACATGAGGGCTGTTTTACTCATAGCGATTTAAAATATAAAAAACTTAAAAAAATAACTTGGTGCGTCCGAAATTAAAATATCGTCATGTAACCGTAAATACCGATAATCACCGAAAGAAGGATGAGAAGTCCTCTTACGTTTACTTTTTCCTTTGAGTGTTTAAAAAACCACATAGGGAGAAAAATTATTGATAATTAAGTTTATTATAGCACCTATTCCCTTCCTTTCAATTCGAGGTTCCGGGGGATTTTAAGATAATTCTTTTTTTGAGATTCGGTCATCCGTTCTACCGCGTAACGCAGGGCTGTTCTGGGCATTTGGGAAGCGTGTAGGTTCAGAAATTTTTTTTCCGACACAAGGTCTCTTTTCCCGACCTCCCGCAACATCCAACCGACGGCTTTATGGATAAGGTCATGCGTATCGCCCAAAAGCATCCGCGCAATTAAAAGCGTTTCTTCAAATCGGTTATTTTTTATGAAATAAAACGTTGAAACGATCGCGATACGCCGCTCCCACATGTTTTTTGAACGCGCCAGTTTTTGCAAAATTTTTTTTGGTTTACCAGATATATATGCTCCGACAATTTTCTCTGCCGACAAATCGACTAAATCCCAGTTATTAATATGCTTCGTTGAAGAAAGATAGAAATCGTAAATTTTCTTTTTTTCGCTCTTGCCGCCATTTTTAAAATTTTCCACAAGAATAAGAAGAGCGATGAGCCGTTCCTCATGGATTTTAGATGAAAGAAGTTTTTTTATTTCGGGGAAAGAAAGGTGGGCGTATTTTTTAGCGAGAGCCCGCGATACCGGTACGGTTATCCCAAGAAATACGTCCCCTTCTCCATATTCGCCCGGTCCCGTTTTAAAAAAGCCCTGTAAAATTTTTGCTTTCGCGGGATTTTTGAGCTTACGGAGTTCGGCTTTCAATTTATCCATCGCTTCTTCCAAGAACAATCATTATCTCCCTTTTCATCGCGACAAACGAGTATGCCCAGAGAAACGGAAGCCAGAGAGGCATGAGACCAAATAAGCTGTTGCGGGTAAACGTTTCAACTCCCGTGAAAACAAAAATCGTTTCCGCAATTGTCATAAGGCAGAATCCGAGCACAAGCATTAAAGCGTCTTTTTGTTCTTTTTTGATTCGCAAAAACAGGTCAATGAGCCCGATGTACATGAGCGTCAAAAGATAATCGTTTGGCACGACGGGAATAAACCATATCATCAGAAGCACCGGGAAGGCTTCAATAAGCATTTGTGAGAACTTTTGCATATTACTTATCTAAAAAAGCTTTTATCTTTTTCCAGAACAAGCGTGTGCGTACTTCCGAAAGCGAAAGATGTCCTCCCTTCCCCTTAAGCCACAACGCGCAGCCGTTTATTTTTGAAAATTCTTTTGACAAATGGGCATACGTCACTTCGTCATCCTTTGCATGGATAATAAAAATCTTTCTTGAGTTGAGTGTTTTTGCCTTTGCAATGGGATTAAAAAAACTTCCGTTGCCGAGTTTCCGCCAGTCCTTCTTTGAAAAACGGTATCCTTCGCCGTACGCATTGTTAAGAAATTTCTCGAGCCACGGAAGCGGTTCGGTATCGCTTTTTACCCGCCAGTCGATAACCGGCGACAGAGCAACGACTTTTTTTATATGTGTATCTTGTGAAGCAAGGATAGCGGCCGCACCCCCGAAACTTGAACCAATGACATAGATTGCCGGATTTTTGACCGAATACTTTTTACCACTCCAAAATTCGGTAAATTCCTTTGATATTCCTTTCACGACATCCGAAACGTCTTTATGCGGAGAAAGTTTGAGAAACTCCCCTCCGCTTTCCCATGTTCCCCTGTACCTTGGAAAGAAAACCCAATATCCTTTTTCGGAAAGAAAATTCATAACGGCAGACTTTGAAGGAGAGCCCGGCAACCCCCCGCACAGGATAATCGCTTTTTTTGAAGGACGAACCGGAGGAAGAAACTCGGAAACGATATCTTTCCCGAATCGGGTTCGCAAAAGAAACTTGTGTTTCGCCATACGGCCATCATAGCACCGTAAAAAGAGTGCTACAATAATTTTATGTCTTGGGTTACGCTTGCTCTCCTTTCCGCAGGATTTGCGGCCCTTGTCGCCATTTTCGGGAAAATGGGTTTGCAAGGAATAGACACGACGCTTGCCACCACCCTTCGCGCGGTTATTATGGCGGTTTTTCTCGTTGGCGTTTCACTCGCTCTTGGAAAATTTGAGGCTGTGCCCGATTTCGGGAAAAAAGCGGGGCTTATGATTGTCCTTTCCGGTCTTGCCGGAGCGCTTTCATGGCTTTTTTATTTTTCCGCGCTCAAAGCGGGTCCCGCTTCGGCGGTAGCCGCGATTGACCGATTGAGTGTCGTCTTTGTATTTATACTCGCGCTTATTTTTCTCGGAGAGACATTTACGTGGAAATCAGCACTTGGTGCACTCTTTGTCGCTTTAGGTGCGATATTGATGACGATAAAATAAAACAAGGCCAATCTACCTAGATTGGCCTTGTAAGGCAAGCAACTCATCAAATGATGGAGGCTGCAAGGAGTTGATTCTTTTCACTGAATCAAACAACTCATCACCGATTTGATGGGAATGATAAAACTCGTAATCTCTGATGCAGGAATCTTTCCTCATTTTCGACATTGCGTCTGGAAATTTCCTTCCCTCTTTCGGGCTAGAGGATTCCCTTTGCAGAAACCACTCTAAGCATGTGTTTTTGGGAGTTATAAAGTACCATGCGTCTATTCTTTCCACATTCATAGAACGAAGTTTTTCAATAATTGCCTTTCGTTCATGCAAGTACCCGTTCCATGTGTCCAAGATTAGAGTGACATCTTCCTGCTCAAGATGTTTTTTCACCCGCTCCCACATCACTTTCATCCCGTAAAAATGGCCGCCGGTATACGGGTCAAGCCATACCGAACCGAAAAGTTCCATGAGAATTTTGTCTCTGCTCACCAAGATAATTTCAGGATTAACCAAGAGACACTTTTCACACAGAGTTGATTTCCCCGCGCATTGGGGGCCTATAGTTAAAATTACTCTTTTCAAGTGGCACCTCCTTTCTACCCCTACCCTAGCAAAAGCCCGCACAAAGTCAAAAGGCGTTTTATTTTAGGCTTTTCTATGCTTAAATTGCCTATATTGCCGAATCGTCTAATGGTAGGACACATCCCTCTGGAGGATGTTATCTTGGTTCGAGTCCAAGTTCGGCAGCCAAGGTTGGAAGTATCGAGGCGACCTAATTTCCTCGAGAAACCACTTTTTCTGGCATATGCGTAATGAAAAAATAAATTCAAAGATTATTGCTCTCTGGAATAAGTATTTTAAGAATGATCCAGACGTGTATGCGCCGCTTTTCTACGACGAGTTCAGGAAGGGCGGACTGCTGTTCGTCGGGATGAATCCGTCTTTCAGCGTGCGAGGATTCAAAACGATACTTCAGAACACCGAATATAAAGACATGGATCCGTCCACATTCTTTAAGTGGAGCAACATATCCGCGAACCCAGCACTGATCGACGATTGTGTTAAGGTAGAGAACTACGCGTACGCGAACTACTCGCTCTATTTTGGTCGTCCGGTAGAGATAGCCAAGAAGGTTGGGTTAGATTGGCAACACATCGATCTTTTTCTCTATAAAGAAACCGCGCAGAATAACTTCATGGCTCGCATTACGAATAAAGAGAAGCTCAACCAGTTCGCTCTCGATCAGATCGCGCTCTTTGAAGAAGTCCTCACAAAGATTGAACCATGTTGCGTGGTGGTCACCAACGCGTTCGGATCGGAGTTATTACGGGACCATATCAAGAACGACCTATTGTGGGACGAGGAGTGCGGCTTCCATTGGTTCACCAAATCGGGCAAGAAAATACCGATGTTCTTTTCGTCAATGCTAAGCGGACAGAGAGCGCTTGATCGTTGGTCATATGAACGTTTGAAGTGGCACATCGGGCAGGCAGTAAAAAAACAATTAATATGACGGGCTGGTATTCTATCACTCCCCAATATATAATCATTCAAAATGAAAAAGCGGCTCTCGCTTTGTTCTCTCCCGAATTTCTCGGGGCATTTGCGGGGGCCTTCTTCGCCTTCCTCTTCGGTGTCATTAGTTACCATCTTATAAAGAGATACGAACGTTTCATTCTGCATCGTAATGCGCTTGTTGGATTAGAGCGTCTATTGAACGAACACTTAGACATTATTGGCCTTAACAGGGCAACTGCGCTTAGTACTCAGCGCATCCTTGAAGCCCACCGTCTTACCCACAACCGTTTACTTGAGTTGTCTGTGAGGGAAGGGTTGGACACAGACTTGGGGAACTTGGATATTGCCAATCGGTACTTTATCTACACGCGAGGAGTCCACCGAACGAATGTCGATACTCAATCTATGAATTACACTCTGACTAGGTTCGAAGATGTCATGATTGGCGGGAAACCGTTGGAAGCTGAGAATTGGCACTACATAACGGGTGCTTTCGCGCAGATTCCCGGGCATATGGATAAACTTGAGCGCGAGACAAAAGAAATTCTCTGTATCACTCGCATCCACATTGCCCGATTGGCGAGAAAGGGCATCTGGTATGCAAATACACAAAAGGAGTGGAGTGTAGAAGTAACAGACGAGGAACTCAAAAAGGAAGTCATGAAACTCGAGGAAGAAATCAGAATGGTTTCTGGCCAGCGACCCTCAATCACTAGGACATAGATGGCAAAAAATACTGAAAATAAAAAATGCATTCATTGTTTGCGAATCCCGCAGGAGATTACATTTGATCACGTAATCCCAAAATCCTGGTATTCGAAGATTACATCTAAGGATGCGCGCAAACCAAAAGCTCCGGCATGTTTTGAATGCAATCAAAAATTGGGAAGGCAAGAGAAATTTTTATCCCATATCATGTGGATGTGTATGCCAGAGGCCCATCCTTTACGGGAAGAACTAACAGAGAAGGTCTACAGAGCGTGTGGGATGGGACGCGATGGCAAACCTATTCCTGAACTTTCTAGTAAGGAAAGAGATGAACGAATAAAATATGCCAAACGGTTACTTGCTTCCACACGACCGGGTGATGATATTGAAGAAAAGAATCTTTTTCCCGGTTTTGGATTCCATGCGGGATATCCGAAAGAGATTCAACGCGCTACGTTAATACCCGAAAACCTCGTTACTGAGGTTGCTTCAAAGGTTGTTAGAGGGATCGAGTATATTCAAAAAGGAAGCGAGAGATATGTTGAGGCGCCGTATCGACTGGATGTGTTCTTTCCAAAGAAGACAACCGACTCTTCTCTTCAGGAAATCCGCGCTAAGTGCAGAGTATTCTCTGATGGCACCAACACGATCCAGAGAGGAGCTGATCCAGAAAAACCATTGGAACCGATTTACATTATTCGTCTATGGAATCAATGGGAAATTTGGGGTGTCATTATGCATGAGGAACGATACAATAAGTTGTGACCTAAGAGCGTCAGTGTCTCGTACGGAAAGCGCCTCAAGAACCCTTACGGTGTCTCACTGCTGGGGCACCAGACCTAAGAGGCCAGCCAAGTTGAGATAGGTTCGGAGTCCAGAGAATAATAAAAATGATACGCTGAAACTATGCCTTTATTATTTTATTTAATACTTGTTTGGATTTCTGAGAACGTAACTTTCAGTTGGGGTTGGTTTATTGTTGCCTTACTTTTTTCTTTAGGTAGAGCCAAAACTACATATAAATACAGATATACCAATAACCCTGATGAGGACGAAGAAGAGGTTGAGGAATAATATCCGAGGCGCATCAAAAAGCCCTACAGGGCTTGATGGTAGAATTTACGAAACCGAGGAAGTTATCAAACTTAAATGGATTTTAAAGATTTATATAACCGGGAAAAGAATGTTGTACTGTATGGGCAGTCGGTGAGGTTCCGCGTTATTAAGTATATTATTTTGTTTGGTATATTTACTGCTTTTTACACATGGCGAGGGCTCAATGATACGCTCCTGCTGCTTGCAGTACTTTTTGCCGCAAGCCTTTGTATACATTTCTTCTTCCGCTATATGTCAGAGGGGTGGACCAAATCGTGGGGGCTTTATAAACACACTTCAGTCGATAAGAAATAAGGTCCTAAGGTTTGTTAGCGGTTCAAACCGCTTTTTTGTGCTTGAATAAATAACGATAAATATATATTGACAAACGATAAGCGATAGATTAAGGTGTAAGCATGAATATAAATATGTCCGCCAAAGGCGGATCCGCCTCTGGCGGGAAAAAAAGTTCAACAATATTTCTTCAGGTAGTCGTTGTACTCATCGGCATCGTGGCGCTAGCCATTATGATTCGATTTCCCCAAACCGAAGGAAGGGCCGCAAACTTAGACCTGTTCAGCATTTACGCTGACCCGTTCATTGTGTATATGTACCTCGCGTCTATTGCGTTTTTTGTTGCGCTGTATCAGGCATTTAAATTGCTCGGGTACATTGGAAAAAATAGGGTGTTCTCGCAAGCGTCCGTGAACACGTTGCGTACAATAAAATACTGCGCAATGATACTCATCGGCTTTTTTGTGGGGGCAGAAGGCTACATTTTTATTGTCTCACGCAAAGTAGAGGAGGACATTGCAGGTGGCGTGATGATGGGTGTTATCTTAATTTTTGTCTCAACTGTCGTTGCTACTGCCGCGGCCGTGTTTGAGCGAATGTTACAAAGCGCCGTCGATATAAAGTCCGAGAACGACTTAACCGTCTAGTTCGACAAGCTCACTATAAATAATTACTATGGCAATCATCATTAACATCGACGTTATGTTGGCGAAGCGGAAGATGAGCGTCACCGAGCTTGCCGAGAAAGTCGGCATCACGATGGCCAACATTTCCGTGTTGAAAAACGGCAAAGCGAAAGCCATTCGCCTATCAACTTTGGAGGCAATTTGTAAAGCCCTGGATTGTCAGCCCGGAGATATATTGGAGTACAAAAAGAAATGAAAAACTTTCGGGTTTGAAGTTTAGAGAACCTGAGGCAAGACTCTCGGTGTTTCAGGAGATTTGATAAAATAATCTTATGACCAAAAAAGGAAACGCCACCGGTATGGTACACACGGTGCCGGCGGATTTACGAAAAGCCATTACTTCTACCCCTGCGGCGCGAGCAGTATGGGAAGATATCACACCACTCGCGCGCAATGAGTGGATTTGCTGGGTTACGTCCGGCAAAAAAGCGGAGACGAGGGGTATCCGTATCGGGAAGGCACTCTCGAAGCTTAAAGGCGGAATGCGCAGACCCTGTTGCTGGGCGGGTTGTCCTCATCGTTGAAAGCGGCTCTCCTAGGGTGAAAGCTTTGTGGAAGATGTTCATTTGCTTAAGAATGCGTTAGAGTAAGACGTGCCTAAAAAATCACCTCTTTCAGAGACTAGAGAAACACAAGAGATTATCATGCGCTTTGAAGGCGTATCTTTTTCGTATAACCACCCTATCCTGGATAAGGTGGATTTTTCCGTCCGCCGAGGAATGAAAGTCGCTATCATGGGACAAAATGGCGCCGGCAAAAGCACCATATTCAAAATCATTTCCGGAAGCCTCACTGTGGATGAAGGACTGGTGCAAAAAAATCAAAGACTCACTATCGCAACCGCCAATCAAAGTATGAGTAAAGAAGACCGCGAACTTACCGTCCGTGAATACTTTGAGCGCTGTTTTGAAGAAAAAGTGTACGACATCGACCCAAAAATCGATGCGGTGCTTGAAATCGTCAATGTTCATGCTCCTCACGACCGCCTGATTAAAACATTTTCAGGAGGCCAGCAGGCGCGCCTTCTCTTGGCCTCCGCGCTTATCCAAAATCCAGACCTGCTTCTCCTCGATGAGCCGACAAACAATCTCGATAAAGCAGGCATCGAGCATCTGACCGATTTTCTCAAGCAATACCCAAAAACCTGCATGGTGATTTCTCATGATGCAGAATTCCTGAATGCCTTCACCAAAGGAGTCCTTTACCTCGACATATATACGAGAAAGGTTGAGCAGTACGCCGGAAATTATTTTGACCTGGTGAATGAAATTTCCGCCCGAATCGAGCGCGAAAACAGAAAAAATGCCCAGCTCGCCAAAAAAATTCAAGACAACAAAGACAAAGTGAACTTTTTTGCCCAAAAGGGCGGAAAGATGCGTTTGGTGGCAAAGAAAATGCGGGAAGAAATTGAAGAGCTCGAGGAAGAGAAAGTGGATGTGCGCAAAGAAGACAGAACGATTCGTCCCTTCACTATTCCCTCTCAGCCTGACGTTATCGGCGAAATAGTGGGTATCACTTCCTACACCACCATGGACAAAAAGACTCACAAAATAAAAAAACATCTCTGCAAAATTTCCCTTAAGAGACGGCAGCATCTCTTACTTTCCGGACCGAACGGCATCGGGAAAAGCACACTTCTTGAAACGCTTGCTCAAGGCGACACCCACGGCATAAGCATCGCCGATGGAGTGCGCGTCGGGTACTATCGCCAAGATTTCTCAACTCTCGACCATGAGGAGACTGTCTATGACACCCTGAATAAAGTTATGGACAAACAAATAGAACAAAACCTGCGAAGCGTTGCCGCAGGCTTTCTTCTGTCAGCCGATGTTATGCACAAAAAAATCGGGGTGCTTTCCGACGGCCAGAAAGGACTGGTGGCCTTTGCCCAGCTCGTACTGCTTCGTCCCGGGCTTCTTATACTCGATGAGCCGACAAATCATATTAACTTCCGTCATATACCGGTTATTGCGAAAGCCCTTGATGCATACGAAGGCGCTATGATTTTGGTCAGCCACGTGCCGGAATTCGTCAAAGAGATTCGCATTGATGAGAGGCTCGATTTGGACAGATAAAAGATATAAGCATAGATATCGGAAATTTATATAACAACTTTAGCGTATGAAAAAAACACGTAACGGCTGGAAAACATGCGGCAGAGGGCACAAATTTCGCGGAAATTCCCCCTGCCCCGTGTGTTGGCCGGGGAGACTGAAGAGAAAACAGGGGAAATAAGAAACTTCCCTCCTGTGAGAACGCAACCCTTTACAATCCTAAATTAGTGATATAATCGGTGGGTAGTATTTATAAGACAATTATTAAACAATATGGCAAAAGAAAATTCCGCCTTTATGAAGCCGTTGACCGTAAGTGCCGACCTTGCAGCCGTTGTTGGCGCAGGCCCGATGCCTCGGTCTGAAGTCGTCAAAAAGCTTTGGGTGTACATAAAGAAAAACAATCTCCAGGACCCGACAAACAAGCGCAATATCAATGGGGATGAGGCTCTAAAAAAGGTTTTCGGCGGCAAAGCGACCGTTAACATGTTTGAAATGACGAAACTCGTTTCTAAACACCTTTCCTAGTCTTTACAGTTCCCTACTTGGAAAAACCCGTCTTTCTTTCTGTAAGAAAGGCGGGTTTTTTCGTCTCTATAGGAAGGTCGCAGCAAAAAATTACAATTATTATCTATGTATTTCTCACTTAAAAATATTTTTCGCACACTCGGTCTTATGTCGGTCATAGGGGCCATATTCGCTACGGTTCCCGTACTTGTTTCCGCGGACGAAGGAAATTTGCGTGGCAATATGCCGAATTTCGAAATCCACATAATCGATAACGGCAATGTTCTCGTTCGGGGGGCACAGGTCACAGCCGTCTCAGGTAATACGATTACCGCCTCAACCGCTATAGGCTCAACAACAGTCTCGTGGTTAGTAAACGTAAGCAGTTCAACAGACTTTATTCATAAATACTCGGGAAAATCGTCTCTCGCGGACATTTCCGTAGGTGACTATCTCAGTTTTTCCGGGAAAATGAATACAAGCGCTTCACAATTAACCGTCAATGCAAAGGTTATTAAAAACTGGTCGGTTGGAGAAACCCGCGCGACAGTTTCAGGAACAATAGAAAGCATTAACTCTTCGCTGCAAAACTTCGTGCTGGTAGGTAAAAAGCAAGCAACCACCACTGTTGCGGTTTCAAGCACCACTTCTATCTTCAAAAGCGGCACAACTACGCCCTTCTCTTCCCTCATAGTGGGAGATATTTTGAAGGTTTCGGGAATCTTCAGCAGCCAAAATACAATTTTGACTGCCGAGAAAATCGTAGTGAACGTCAAGGAGCAAGACGACGACAAGTCGGGAAAGGCTTTTGACAAAGATTTCTTCAAGAAATTATGGGAACGGATAGGTGAAAGGTTCGATAAGAAAAAAGATTAACCGCAAAAAAAACACCCCCTTGGGGGTGTTTTTTGTTTATGCGCATTGCCAACACACAACCGCATGCAAGTGAGGTAAAATAAGAATGATGCAGAAAAACGAAAGAGGTTTTGTTGTTCAGGTACTTATCGCCCTTATTGCCGTGTTTGTCAGCAGCGGCATTTACCTTTTTATATATTCACAAAACAGAGAGGAGCGTGTCCAGGCAAAACTTGAAAACGCCAGAGAAAAAGCGGCGGCGGAAACGCAGAGACTCGACGACCTTAAAAAAGAATTCGGAGACGCGCATCCCCTTTATGCTGCCGTCCAGAACGGATATGTGGGAATAACAAACATTCTCCGAAACGCAGATACTTTTTTTGACACTTCCGATTCGGAAAATCCAAAAATCAGAATTGAAACAAAAACTTCCGCCATAGAGGCGGATATAAACGCGAAACGCGCGCAGATTGAGAACATGCTTGCAGAGTGGAAAAAGCAGGCGTCCCTTGCCCTTGCGACAGAAACAAATGCAGCCACAATCAACTCGATACAGGCTAGTGCCACTGTGATTCAGTCATTTATAAACGAACTGGCCGCCATTGTCGGCGCGCTTACTCCGTCAAATTCAGATTTAACACAAAGCGAAATTGACGGGTACATTGAATTGCTTTCGGACGCCGCGGAGGAAATAGATGTCATTGTGGCATCTCTTGAAGCGGCAGAATCGTCTGTGGCCGATGCATCGGAAGAAACAACCACAACTACCGTTACCACCGAACAAATAGAGACTCAGGAGGACGTGGTTACGCAAGCACAGGAGGAAGTTGCCGCCCTTGAAGAGGAATTGGAAGAAATCCAATCCCAAACCGAAACCCCGGCAACAGAAGAACAGCCACAGGACACTTCTTCACAAGACGACACAACTTCCGATGGCGGTGTCGACTATACCGGAGAAAGTTCTTCCCCTGACCCGATAATTGTTGTTCCGGGTCCTCCACGATTGATTCAGGGAGCAAATAAAAACTAAGGTACAGAAAAAGCCGCCGAAATTTATCGGCGGCTTTACATATACTGATAAATCGAAAAACCGTGAGGAACATGGAGAGAGCGCGGATTTTTTCCATCCCACCGGATTTCCCCTCTTACCACAAGGTCGGTAATAAAGGGTTGCATGGCATGTTCGTAATCACTGACTTTGTACTGAAGAGATTCGGCTGTGTCGTTTTCCTTGATTGGAATACTGAGTCGAAAGAAAACGGGTCCCCTGTCATACTCGTCGGGAGTAACAAAGTGCATGCAAAGCTGCGTGTGGTCAATCTCGCCTTTGTGAAAAGCTTCTATGACCGCTTCGTGGACATAATAACCATACATCCCTTTCCCGCCAAAGCGAGGAAGAGGTCCCGGATGAATGTTGAATGTTTTTTCGGGCGGAAGCCCTTTTACATGCTTGAGCCATCCGGACAGGGCGATAAAATCGGGCTTTAGGTCATCCACTATCTTTTTGTACTCTTCTTCAACCCAAGGACCGGAAAAATACGTAAACGGAATTTTGAGTCTTTCCGCGCGTGCGCGAACTCCCCCGTTTTCACGACTGGAAACGACTCCGATAATGTCCGCGAAAAGTTTATTTTCCCGGGCATTGTGAACAAGGTTTTCAAACCCTGAACCGCCGCTTCCATCCTTAGAACCCGAAGCGAAAATTAAAAGACGTGGCTTGTCCATAGTTCCCCTTTCAAGGTTCATGTTTTTCGTATCCATAATCTTTGGTTAAGGATAGTCCAAAGGAAGAATTATGCAACTTTTATAGAAGAAGGGAAAGAAGTATACTTTAACGTATTAGCACAGGCTCTCAATAGGTAAAAACAAGGAAAAAATGAGTAATTCAACTGTAAACGGTATTATCATTTTCTTGATATTCGCCACGGTGGGCGCGGGAATAATCGCGTATCCTTCCCTTCCTCCGGAAGTCGCTTCGCATTGGGACGTAAACGGAGAAGTTAACGGATATATGCAGAAATTCTGGGGTGTTTTTCTTGTTCCGATGATAATGGCCGGTTTGTTTATTTTCTATCTCATTATTCCGACAATTGACCCATACCGCGCAAATATAGAAACATTTCGCAAACAATACAGCCTTATCTGGCTTATCGTATTCGGATTTTTGTCATATATATTCGGCTTGACGCTGGCGTGGAATGTTGGGTATCGTTTCGACTTTACCATATTTATCATTCCCGCTTTTGCCCTAATGTGGTACTTTCTTGGAGATTTTCTTAAAGATTCAAAGCGAAATTGGTTTGTTGGTATTCGTACTCCATGGACTCTTTCAAGCGACGTAGTGTGGGAAAAAACTCATCGTCTTGGAGCAACATTATTTAAATTGAGTGCATTGCTGTCTCTTTTTGGGCTCCTGATTCCCAACAACGGCATACGTTTCTTTTTCGGAGTAATTCCCGTTCTCGTCATGTCGGTTGTTGTTGTCGTGTATTCTTACGTGGTATTTAGAAAAGAAATTCGATGAAAGTCATTTCGCTTATTGTCTTTATCCTCATCGCCTATGCTGCCGGAGCCCTCGGTGCCCAGCCTGTGGCGGAATCGATTGACACATGGTACGCGGAGCTTGTTAAACCCGCGTGGAATCCCCCAAGTTTTGTTTTCGGACCCGTTTGGTTTGTTCTATACACGCTTATGGGTATTGCCGTGTGGCGTGTGTGGAACAGGCGTTACAGCAATCCTTTATCCGAAAACGCGTTTATTTTTTATGCCATGCAACTGACGCTTAATGCCGCGTGGTCCCCTTTGTTTTTCGGTCTGCATAGCCCCTTCCTGGCCTTTCTGGACATTAGCGTTCTTGCTTTCCTGGTTGCGACCACGACTGCCATATTTTGGAGAATTGACAAAACCGCGGGTAAGCTTCTTGTCCCCTATTTTTGTTGGACCGTCTTTGCGTTGGTGCTTAATCTTTCCATCTGGCAACTCAACGCTTAAAAGATATTAGGGGGTTTTCCGGTTCTCCACAGTTTTTTCCCTACAAATCCGATATAATTGACAATACCGTCAGTCTGTTTATCAATTGTTAGGCTAATCGGTTTTCATCATTAAATTGGAAATGAAAAAACTTTTATTACAGACACTTTTAATAGCAAGTGGTTTCTTTTTGGTGTCGGTAGACGCAACCGCGGCAACATACTACGTAAGAACGGACGGAGGCACGGCGACACAGTGTAGTGGCCTTGCAGATGCGGCGTATTCTGGAAGCGGGACAAACCAAAGTTGCGCTTTTAACCACCCTAACTGGGCCCTTTCTATTGTAGGAGGTAACCCGACCAAGCTCCAGGGCGGGGATACTCTCATTATTGACGGCTCGAATGGAGCCCAATATATGATGGGTTGGGGGTCACCCAATATTCCGAGCACTAGCAACTGCTATTCTGCCTGGGCTTATGATTGCGTTCAGCGTCCAGTTCCTTCAGGCCCCAGTGCCTCCCAACCAACACGAATTTTAGGGAAGGGCTGGGATAGTGGCTGTGCCGCTCCCCCACAACTCTGGGGAACTCAGCGAGTGAGTTATATTTTAAACCTCCAAGGAAGTGACAACGTCCAAATGCAATGTCTTGAGATTACTGACCATTCTAACTGTATTGAATTTGGCCCGACAAATGCCTGTAATCGAAGTACTTATCCGTTTGGAGAATGGGCAGGGACCGGTATTAAAGCATCCGACAGCGATAATGTTTTGATTAAAAATCTCAATATTCACGGGCTTCGGGCAGGTGTGCATGCTGGGCGTCTTTCTAATTGGACAATTGAAAATACCACTATCGCCAATAATTCCTTTGTCGGATGGGACGGAGATATCGGAGCAAATAATTCTTATAACACCGGAAACATAATTTTTCGAAATACCAAGATTCTCTATTCCGGTTGTGGAGAAACGTATCCCGGCAAACAGCCCTATAGTTGTTATAGCCAAAGCCAGGGGGGTTATGGGGATGGTATCGGAACTCACTTAACGGGAGGAGCGTGGGTTTTTGAAAATGTTGACATCAGTCACAATGTTTCTGATGGCCTTGACCTCCTTTATGGTGATGGCACGGGAAGTGTTACAATCCAACGTTCACGTTTTGAAGGAAATGCGGGAAATCAGGTGAAGGCTACCTCCCCCGTAACAATTGAAAACTCCGTTATCATTGGCAATTGTGGATATTTCAGCGGTCAAAGCTTTACCTCAACTAAAAATATAAGTGGCGCAAACGCCGGTTTCGACAGCTGTCGGGCAGCCGGGAATAGCATTTCGCTTAGTTATGCGAAACCAGGTACTCAGCATTCAATTTATAATTCAACTATTACAGGAAATGGTGATGTGCTTGTGCTCACAGGCGGAAGCGGGTGCAACGGAAGTGAGAAAGTCATTTCAAGAAATAATATTTTTGTGGGCGGGCCTCAGTTTTTTCCCGGAGACACATCTGATCTTTATTACGCGGCTGGAACAGGAGGAAACGGTGACGGAGCTTGTGGCGCAGTAACCCTTGATAATGATTACTCTGTTATTTGGGGCACTAAAGACGGCGCAGCAGATTGTACTGGTAAAACCAATCTCTTCTGTCAAGACCCTAAATTCGTATCTTCATTTGTTCAAAACTTTAAAGGATTACTCACTAACGTAGCCATTCAGGCTGTAAGTCCTGCCGTTAACAAAGCAACTGTGCTTGCGGGGAAATCATCACTTGATTTCAACTCTTTTGCTCGTGGAACCAGTTGGGATATTGGGGCACTTGAGTATGCTTCTGTCTCTTCCACTCCGACTCCAGTTCCTACACCAACGCCTACACCTACCCCAGCACCTACACCGACCCCAACGCCAACACCCGTACTTGATACGACGGTTCCTGTTATTTCCTCTTTTGACGTCCAGCCTCGAACTACGACCACGGGCGCTGTAACTGCAACATTTTCTGTCACCGATACCGGTGGATCCTACTTGGCTTCCGCCAAGCTATATAAAGCATTGGATAATGGTTCTACTTGCTCCTCAAGCAATAAAACAGGTTGCAACTGGGTTAGTGCTGGTTCCCTTTCCGCTCCTGCTTCTATAAATTCCTGGAGCAGTACAATGACTGATACTATCTCGTCTGCCGGAACATATTGGTATGGTCTGCATGTTCTAGATAATGCGGGTAATGACGGAAATGAACCCGCAGTCATACAAGTTGTAAGACAAAATCCAGTTCCTACACCAACGCCGGCTCCGACACCTACTCCAACGCCTGCCCCTGCTCCAGCACCCACCCCTGAAACAAAATTTGTTGCGGGAGATAGGGTACAGGTTGCTAATGGCCCCCTCAACGTACGAGCAAGTGGCTTTATTGGCGCTTCCCTCCTGGGCGTTCAACACGTAGGGGCATTGGGTATTGTAATTGGAGGCCCGGCCTCGGCTAACGGCTATCGTTGGTGGAATATAAATTACGATGAAGGTATTGATGGGTGGTCCGCTGAAGACTACCTTACAAAATTTGTTGTTCAAACACCTACTCCACTTCCGACGCCAACTCAAACGCCGGCCCCTATTGATACTTCTTTAACCAACCTATACGGCATTACAACTCAAATTGAAACATTGATAGCCCAGCTTAAGGCTTCAGGAGTTGCGGCGCGTTCAAACAGCGAACAATACATCGGTTTCGTACCCTTAAGCAGTATGAGAAGTTTAAGCAGTTCTTCAATAGGGTTTGATGTTTTTAAACTGCAATACTTCCTTATAACACAGGATAAGGGTGTAGCGACTCAGAATCTCAAGGCTACCGGAGCAACAGGATATTTCGGTTCCGTGACTAAAGCCGCACTTCTTGAATGGCAAAAGAGCGTGGGAATCAGTCCTGCCGACGGGTACTTTGGACCGCGAACAAAGACGTATCTTAAATCGATCGGTTTGTAGGAAACTTCTTATATAATCCGTATGATAAAATACTCTCTGTTACAAGCGGAGAGTATTTTTTAAAAAAATGAAAGAAACAAAAACAGCGGTATTTGGAGGAGGGTGCTTCTGGTGCACCGAGGCCATATTTAAAATGCTCAACGGTATTGTTTCCGTCGCGCCGGGATACGCGGGCGGAGAAAAAGAAAATCCGACATACGACGAGGTATGTGGCGGAACAACAGGACATGCGGAAGTGATTCGGATTGAATATGACTCCGAGAAAATTTCTTTCAGAAATCTTTTAACCGTCTTTTTTGCGACTCACGACCCGACAACACGAAATCGGCAAGGTAACGATGTGGGTACACAGTACCGTTCAATCATTCTGTATACCGATGAAAACCAGAAAAAAGAGGCGGAAACGTTTATCAGAGAATTGAATGATTCAAGCGAAGACGGAAAACCGATAGTAACCGAGATACGGCCTTTGACTAAATTCTTTGAGGCGGAAAATTACCATAAAGATTATTTTGCGCGAAATAAGGAAAATCCGTATTGCGAATTGGTAATCAATCCCAAACTTGAAAAAGTACAGAAAGAATTTGCACAATTGTTAAATGGCTAAAAAATAAAATCGCTTGACAGCGGTTTTATTTTTTTTTCGCCGCGAGAGCGGCTTCAATAAATTCCGTAAATAGAGGGTGAGGACTTAAAGGGCGCGCCTGGAATTCCGGGTGAAATTGTGTTCCAAGAAAAAACGGGTGTTTATTTTTTGGCAGTTCGGCAATTTCCATCAAGACGCCATCCGGGGACGCTCCGGAAAATACAAGACCGGCATCGGAAAACTTTTTTACATACTCAGGATTGACTTCATAGCGGTGTCTGTGCCGTTCGGAAATCTCCCCTCTTCCGTAGGCATCATATGCTATCGTTCCCTTCTTCAGAATTGCAGGGTACGCGCCAAGACGCATGGTTGCCCCATAGTTTCCATTTGCCATATGTGCTTTTTGTTCGGGCATAATATCTATTACAGGATGCTCCGTTTTTTCATCAATTTCAGTCGTGTGCGCCTTTTTGAGTCCCAACACATTGCGCGCGTACTCAACGACGGAAAGTTGCATACCGTAACAGAGACCAAGATACGGGATTTTATTTTCGCGAGCGTATTGAATGATATTGATTTTCCCCTCAACGCCCGTTGAACCGAAACCTCCGGGAACGATAATGCCGTCAAATTTTGAAAGAGCCTTTAGGGATGTTTTACTTTTTTCATAGTCTTTTGAACTGATCCATGTAAGCGTCGGTTTGACGGAAAGATTAAATGAAGAAAACTTTATCGCCTCAATCACCGAAATATATGCGTCGGAAAGCACAAAATCACCCGTGTCAAAATATTTTCCCGCAACGGCAATATTAAGCTCATGTTTTGCAGACTTCATTCGTTCAACAAAACTGCGCCATTCGCTCATGCCGTTGTCGTTTTTCGGACGTAATCTTAGAATTTTGAGTATTTTTTGACTTATTTTATCGCGTTCAAAATTGAGCGGCACATCGTAAATACTTTCGATATCGGGAGCGGAAATGACGTTCCCCGCCTGAATATTGCACGCAATACAAATTTTTTCCTTCCGTTTCTCATCAAGCGGCACCTCACTTCTCGCGATGATTATGTCCGGTTGCACTCCGTACGAATTAAGCATCCGCACGGCATTTTGCGTCGGCCGCGTTTTCATCTCCCCTATCTTGCTCGGGATGGGAAGAAACGAGACGAGGATAAACATCACATCAGTCGGATGTTTGAGTTTCAATACACGCGCCGCCTCAATAAACATAATGTTCTGATAGTCGCCAACCGTTCCCCCAAGTTCAATCAATGTAATATCGGAATTGTTCATTTCCGCCGCCTTTTGAATACGACGCGTGATTTCTTCGGTAATGTGTGGAATAGCTTCGACGCACTTTCCTTTGTATCCGAGGTTACGCTCGCGTTCAATCACGTGCTTATAGACCATGCCGCTCGTAATATAATCCTCGGAGCGCAGCGAGAGTCCCATAAAGCGCTCGTAGTTGCCCATATCCTGGTCGGATTCCATTCCGGAATTCAAAACAAACACCTCACCGTGTTCGGTGGGGTTCATCGTCCCCGCGTCAACATTTAAATACGGGTCGACTTTAATGGGGTTTACCGCAAACCCTTTTGCCTGAAGAATTTTACCGATAGAAGAAGATGCGATTCCCTTGCCGACTCCCGACATCACTCCCCCGATTACGAATATATACTTGTGTTTTTTCTGTGCCACGGCGTAATGTGTGAAAACGGATGTCCCGCGTCCTTTATTTGTTTAAATACCTCATGACCGCCAGATAACTTGATAGCGCACCAATGACAATTCCCGATGTAACAATGACTAAAAACATCTGCCCGAAGTTGCTCAAGTAATACTCAAATACGTTAAGCCCAATAAAGAATCCCGCGGTTATGTCTCCGAGCCAAAACGTAATCGGGTAAAAAAGAATAAGGGTAATAATGGCGGCGACAAATCCGTATATTATTCCGCCTACCACAAACGGGCCGCGCACGTATGAACCGCTTGCCCCCACAAGCCGCATAACACCTATCTCCTCTCTTGAGATGTAAATAACAAGGCGTATCGTGTTGAACGTGATGAGAACGGAAATAATGACAAGCACGATAGTAAGGACAAATCCCAATTTATCGGCAGAATTGATAATCTTTGTCAGTCTATCGATTGCGGCCTTATTTTGGAAATAATTTATTTTGTCCACAATCGGTGAACCCTCTTTTGAGAGTATGTTGTCTCCCTCAAGGAATTTCGCGACCCCTTCATACTGGGAAGGTTCCGAGGCGCGAATATTAAGCACCGCCCCTAAAGGATTGTCCGTTAGTTCTTCGAGCGCCTGAATGGTAAATTGGTCGTCTTTGTGCCGTTCTTTGAAATCCTCAAGCGCCTGCTCGCGGGACACATATGTAACTTCGTTTACTTCCGGAAGCGTTTCGAGACGCGCCTTAATCGACAAAATGTCGTCTTCAGCGGCGGAAGTTACGAAATATACGTTGACATCCACCTTATTCCTGATTTCGGTAAGGGTTGAATCGAGAATCGCTCCGAGAAAGATGATGGAGCCGATAACGGAAAGTGTGACCACCATAATCAAAACCGAGGAAAGCGACACGAAACCGTTTCTCCAAAAACTGAAGAATCCCGATTTAAGTATTCTTTTTGTTGTAGTTAAAAACATGGTTTAAAGTGTATATCTTCCCGACGGGTCATCGCGGATTATTTTCCCCGCCTCCATAGTAATGACGCGTTTCCCGATGGAATCGACGACTCCCTTGTTGTGCGTCGTAAGAATTACGGTTGTGCCCAAGTCGTTTATTTTTTTAAGCAATTGAATAATATCGTACGTATTTATGGGGTCGAGGTTTCCCGTCGGCTCATCGGCAACAATTACATCAGGCTGATTGACGATAGCACGCGCAATCGCCACTCGTTGTTTTTCCCCGCCGGAAAGTTCGCGCGGAAAACTCCACACTTTCTTTCCAAGGTCAACAAGTTCCAGAACATGCGGAACGTCGGACTCTATATCTACGTCATCTTTGCCCGACGCCTCCATGGCAAACGCGATGTTTTCGTAAACGGTTTTGTCCGGCAAAAGTTTAAAGTCTTGAAAAACAGTTCCGATGCGGCGGCGCAGTTGCGTCATTTCATCACCGCGGAGCGCGTGAATGTCGGTCGATTCAAAGAAAACTTTTCCGTCACTGGGATGTTCTTCGGCCAAAAGAAGCTTGATGAGAGTAGTTTTACCGGCACCAGAGTGGCCGACTATCGACAAAAATTCTTTGGGCTCAACAGAGAGCGTCACTCCACTCAGTGCGACGGAATCGTCCGTGTAAACCTTTGAAACTTTATCGAAATAAATCATAACTATCCTATAAGTATATAGGTATCGGCTACCCTTTTCAAATGTGGCGATTTAGAGCCCTTTTTCAGCCTCTATGAACTCGTCGAGGTCCCCTTCAAGCACCCTGTCAATGTCACGTATTTCAACTTCGGTACGGTGGTCTTTAATCATTTTATACGGATGCAGCACATAAGAGCGTATTTGGTTGCCCCATTCAATTTCCGTCGTCTTGCTTATGTACATTCCTTCCTGTTCCACCATTCTTTTTTCTTCAAGCGCCTTAAAAATCTTTCCTTTTAAAATTACCAGAGCTTTTTCACGGTTTTGAGCCTGACTGCGTTCCGATTCTACGTGAACGGAAAGTTTCGTTGGAATATGCACGACACGAACCGCCGTTTCCCGCTTGTTTACGTTCTGTCCTCCAGGCCCGCTTGAACGTGTGAACTCAACGGACAATTGGTCTTCGGGAATTTCAATTTCTCCTGTCTTATCGAACTTGGGAATCACTTCAACAAGAGCAAATGACGTGTGACGTAGTTTTTTTGCGTTAAAAGGAGAAATGCGTACAAGGCGGTGCACACCGGATTCATTTTTAAGTGTGCCGTACACACCCTTGCCGTTTATTTCAATCGTAATATTCCGGTATCCTCCGTGGTCATTTTCATTGCTGTGTAAAATTGTGTACGTCCATCCGCTTTTCCCGATAAATTTTTCATACATTGAAAGAAGAATACGCGCAAAATCCTCTGCATCGTCTCCTCCCGCACCGGCAAACAAGGAGAGTATTGCGTCCCCTTTGTCATATTTGCCTATGCCCGCCTGTTCGTCTTTGAGACGTTGAACTTCTTTGATAATCGCCTGCGCGCGCGTTTTATCGCTCCAAAATTCGGGAGATGTCATTTGCTCTTCAAGTTCTTTGATTTTCTGCTGGGCTTCTTCGGTAGTCATATGCGATAACTCTAGCAAAAATGCCCTATCCTTGCCATGTAAAAGAAAAAGGCAAGAAATCATATTTCTTGCCTTTGAAGCAAAATTATTTGTCCTTGGAAATCCAGGTACCTGAAATGATGATTTCTTTCCTTTTGTTTTTTAAAACAACTGTTGAACCTTGGATAGAAAGCGCATAGTGCCCTTCCCATTTATCAATGACGCTCCCGTCGGCCGCGTATGCAATGACTTCGCGGTCTTTGGCAGGAGAGGTAAAGCCGTTTACTTCACGCCCTGTTGATTCTTCGGTGCAACCTGCCAGTAATACCATAAAACATGTGAGTAAAATGAGTTTGCCTTTCATTCCGCCCCCTTTCCCCTCCTTTGTTTGTACAAGTTCCCGATTAAGACACTACCAGAAAAAGGTGAATAATCAAGTTATGCCTCTTGCGTGATATCGCGGTGAAACCACCACCCGCCGATAAAGAGTGCAAGATAAACGACAACGGATGCTCCAATGACAAATACCAGATTGCCGCTCACGAGAGCATTGCCAAACAAGATACCGATTGTCGTCCCGGGCGTGTGAAGCGCCATCATGGAAACAAGGAAAAGGGGAAAAGAAATTTTTGTGAGCCCTGCCGCATAGGCAAAAATTTCCGGAAGTCCCGCAAACGCAAGACGGGCTTTGAAAAATGTCGAAGGTTTCGCACTTCGTGCAAGTATTTTTTCAAAAAAAGGTATCTGGGCTTTCGGTATAAAAAACGTGACGATTGAACGTCCGAAAAAACGACTCAGGTAAAATGCGACGGAAAACCCGAGAACATCCCCGATGAACGTAAACAAAAGGCCTTTCCAAAAACCGAAAGCCACGCCGGCAATGGCGTAAATGGGACCACCTCCAAGCGGCACGACAATTATCGTCGTCATCTTGAGAACAATAACGGCAAGCGGGGCCCAAATTCCTGCGGTTTTGACGATTTCCCCAAGACGGTCAATGCCAATCACAATCGTAATCCAGTAGGCACAGCCGATGGTGATAAAGAAAAAAATTATATTTTTTAAAGCGTCGCGAAGCGACGCTTTCTCTCCTTCCCCATTTTCGGACACAGGTGTTTCCATTTTTGGAGCCGCCTCCGAGAGTTGAACTCGGGACCTACACGTTACGAATGTGTTGCTCTACCAACTGAGCTAAGGCGGCGTGTATTCTTCTGCTATCTGCTAAAACCAACTACAGTATTACGTTTCTTTGTTATCAGCCAAAACAGCTAAAGCGGCGTATATCCTTCTGCTACCTGCTAAACCAAGTACAGTATTACATTTTTTATTATCAGCCAAAACAGCTAAAGCGGTTTATTTTTTGTACTGGAGCCGTTGGTCGGATTTGAACCGACGACCTACTCCTTACCATGGAGTTGCTCTACCAACTGAGCTACAACGGCAAATGAGGAGCAAAGAGGGGGCGTTTACGACCGCTCTTTCTCCGAATGCCACCGTTGCAAGCTTTGCTTACAACGAGCGAAACGTAAGCCTGCATATTAGTATATCAGGCAAGTTTTTTCAAACCGTTTTTAATCCAAACCCTGTCTAATAAGGTTAAGTTTTTCTATCATGGACAATGAAGCATCCCCGTTAACCACCTGTTTTTTTGAATAGAAATTAAGAAGTTCAACACTGCCTTTTATATGAGCCTTGATTAGTCCTTCAAGAATTTTTATCCTTCGTTTAATTTGTTTCGTCGGCTTGGTTTCATACTTATCTAGAAGTCCATTGAGTTCTTTTATTTCCGCTTTCAGGACATTGAAGCTTATAAGCAATGTTTTTTTCACAAGAAATCCCTTAATAAGACCATCTGTGTAATACTGCTCGACATCAGAAATAAGTTCGTCTATAAGTTCAAGTGCGGTCTTATCTTCTTCAATCGGCAAAGGATCGCTTACTTGGGTTGGATTGTCTTCACTTGAAGAAGTGAGAGTAATGGAATAGCCAATTTTTTCTCCCGAAGAAATCGTTCCTCCTTTAACAACGCTATTGTCACTGTTTTCATCAACATAAGAAACAACCATATGATACTCGCCGTCCCCTATCCCCGATAATTCGACTTTGTAATTTCCGTCTTCGGCGTCGGGAATCAAAATGAACTTTGGCCCCAGCGGGTCACTTGTGCCGTCATAAAATGCCTCGGGGACTTCAGTGACATCTTTGGTTATGATTTTTTCATCAGGTGCCGTAATTTTTACGTCCACAGGTGAAGCAAACCAAAAAGAAAGTATTTTGTCCGGCTCGTGGTAAGGCGAAAATTCAATGCCTGTCGGCTCAAAATCAAGACGCTCTAGGATAAGATTTATCGCCTGTGTTGGTAGTTCCTCATGGGCGACATTTTCTATCGTCCGTTGTCGAAAACAAGCCACACCATCACAGTCAAGTATCACTTGAGCAAATACAGGCTGTGTGAGAATAGCCAGTAATTTTTTAAACGGTGATTCCTCATTCCATACAGGCGTCGGGTCGTATGGTTCAATATCGGAAATTTCAAAAAGTGAACTTTCAAGAAGCACCGTGTTGTCCCCCATTGCCGAATCTTGCACAGGTTTTTGTGGGTCAGGAATTCCATCTGCCCACAGTTTCGTTTCATTAGGTCCACGTAGAACGACAGGAATAAGAGATAGCGTATTGAGTCCCGCGCTTCCGATATTGGTGATTTCTCTTACTCCCAAGAAAAGCGGTTCCAGTCCGTTCGGTGGTTCCCCGATATCAAGATTTGCCAAGAAATTGTTTTGTTCATACATTTCGGTTGGAAAAGTAAATATGCCGGTATTTTTATCCTGTATGTAGATGTATAGGGGAAGAAGTTCTTTTATGGAAGGTACGAAAGTATGAATTACGTCGTATTTATCATTTACCGATTGGCTTATCACATTTAGGAACCCAAGGTAACCATTTAAGAGAGTTTTTTGGATTCTTGGCCAGTGGTCAGGTATCTGTGCACCTTCCCAAATAGTATATGCATCGGAAGAACCATAATTGGGTGTACCAAGCATGAAAAACTGGTCAACATCGTTACGGTAAAAATCACCCTGAATATATGAACGGGCAACCAGTCCACCCATGCTGTGGGCAATGATGTCCACCTTTCCTGTCAAAGAATGTTCTAACGCTTTATCTATGGTAGGAATCAGATAATCTGTAACCGAATTTGAATTATTTTTTCTCCAGTCATAAAAAGCAATGAATAAAGTCTGGTCCAGAACATACCCTTTTTCTTCCATGGCACGAATGAGATTGTCGTAATTTTCTACATATGGGAAAAAGCCCCATTGTGTGTTGACTGTGCCATTTTCAAAAAAGACGTCGGGGTTCCATGAAGTACCAAGACCAGGAACTATGACTATCGGTTCTAATTCAACTGATTGTCCCGAAACATGAACGGAAGAAAGTAAGACAAGAAGAAGAATGGACAGGGTTAAATTTTTTTTCATATCTTAGAAATATTTTATTAATTGGCCGAATGCCCACGGTACGAGAATATTCATAAATAACCAAATAATACCAAAAAACATGGCGACGGCTAAAGCGAGAGAAATAAATCCCCGCAAAACTGTGTAGCGGCCGTGTAGTCCCGAAACATAAAAAACCGAAAAAGGCCAAACAAGAAGAAGGGATTCCCCAGCGTACGTGTATCCGTCATCTATAGCATTGGTAACATAAGTAAAACCCTCAAATCTTCCTAAATAACGAGAGATAACCTCTCCCAAAAGCAGGATACAAACGTAGTAAAATAAAAAAGAACTAACGTATGCCCCTAAAATGTGGTACCACCGTGTTGGACGAAAACGCTTGAGGGTGATGACAATAAACGGAAGCAGAATAAAAAACAGAGTAATGGCAAAAACTATCCATTGAATAATTTCTGCAAATGCCGATCCTTGCCAAAAAGGTCTCATGTCGTTTTTGATTATATAAAATAACTAAGTATTAAAAGAATCATACTCATTATAAAAAAACGATAGTACGACGTCGGGAAAGGCCCGAACCAGTTTGGATGCCAAGGAATATTTTCTTTATTGAATTTCCCAAGTCCAAAATTCGGGTTGAGAACAAACCAGAGATAATCTTCAATAATCCAAAAGAGAAAATAGAGGGAGGCGATGCGCAATTCCCACGCAAATGACCACTCACCCGCTAGAAAGAAAGGAAAATGAAAAAAAGCATACACGGACGCAAACATCCAAGTATGAAAGCCGGTTAGGGGTGACTTACCCCAAAACAGCTTCATTGCCTTAAATTTTTTACGCCACGTCGGCAGGTTCTCCGCCCAGCCGTGCCTACCCTCAATATTTATCTCCAACTTTGCGACGCAATACGCGACAATAGGAATGAACGCGAGCGCGCGAAGGAGAGTTTCGTCAATCATGTTTATTCTTCCGAGTAAATTAACGTATTGGGATAGGAATTATGCCATGTCCCCCATTGCACCTCCACAGGCTTAAACACTTCGCCCGTTTCCGCATGAGTCATAATAATTCCGCCGTTATACGCGGGAGAAGGCCCGATAATTACGGGTTCTCCGAGCAGAGTATCGTAGATAACGTCTTTATCCCTGAATGCGGACAGAGGATAGGCTTTTTGCACCCCCCCGATTGAAAATCCGTAGACCGTTTCTTCTGAAAGCACTCCGTCAATTTCTTTTTGTTCCGGAATGACGGTTTGGGATGCGTCCAACTCTTGAGAATCGTTCGGAGTATTTTTGAGTGCTTGCGGGAAAAAAGAAAGACCAAAAAGAATAAGGCCGAGAAAAACAAGAACCGTGATAAGCCGTATGAGATTTTCTTTTAGCTCGGTCATTTTATCTAGTATAGCAAATGTGCACAAACCTTGTGCATACCCTTCTTTCGTGATATATTTCGCCCATTATCCGAGAGACAATCCCCGACCAGGCGGATTCTCCACGGACAGGTCGCGGGATGGAGCAACAGTAGCTCGAAAGGCTCATAACCTTTAGACCCTGGTGCAAATCCAGGTCCCGCAACACTTCAACTCGCTTCGCTCGTTCAGTGCGGGCAAGGCGAAGTGTCCCGAGCATAGTCGAGGGACAAGCAAAAATCCACGCAAAGAGTGCGTGGATTTTGGTTGAAATATCTACTTACTAGTTATTTATATCTATATAAAACATCTGATATATGTTAATATACTATCATATATGGCGAAATCTAAAGAAAAGTTATTTGCACACACGTTACGTAGGGAAGGAAAGAGTATTCTTTATATTTCACAACAACTTAACATAGCTAAAAGCACAGTAAGTGTTTGGTGCAAAGACATTACACTCACCTCTTTTCAGAAGTCACAATTACACAAAAATTCAATCATCGCGGGACATAAAGGAAGAATGATTGGCGCAATGCAAAATCATCTCAAAAAATTACAGACCATAGAAACATACCGAATCGAGGCAGAGAAAAATGTTGGCAGATTGTCAGCTCGTGAACAATTGCTATTAGGAACAGCCCTGTATTGGGCTGAAGGAGGGAGAAAAAGTTCTGGATTTTCTTTTGTAAATTCTGACCCAAACATGATAGCATTCATCAGTAAGTGGCTCCAGGGAAGTTTTCAGATACAAAAAGAAGATTTTATACCTAGAATTTATATAAATGAGCTTCACAAACCCCGAGCAGAAAAAATATTGAAATTTTGGTCTGCTCTGCTACAATTACCCAGAAATCAATTCCGTCGTATTTCTTTTATCAAAACCAAGCAGAAAAAGATGTATGAAAATTATGACAATTATTATGGTATGCTGGCTCTAAAAATCAGAAGAAGTACCAATTTGAAATACAAAGTGATGGGATTGATAGGAGCAATTAAAAATTAAACACGCCGACGTAGCTCAGTGGTAGAGCACTTCACTCATAAAGAAGCGGTCGCAGGTTCAATCCCTGCCGTCGGCACCAGGTGAATACAAGACAGTAACAGGTTTTTTTGATAAAGTGTTCCCTGTGCCGTTTTTGTTCCTCATTTGCGGGAGTAAGCAAAAGCTTGCTACCGCGACGCTCGGAATTAAAGAATATGCTAGGCATGCTCTTTATTCCTCGCTTGCGGGAGTAGCTCAACTGGTTAGAGCATCCGCCTGTCACGCGGAAGGTTGCGGGTTCAAGTCCCGTCTCTCGCGCATCGCCAAAAACCACTACCATAATGGTAGTGGTTTTTGTGAGACGGGACTTGAAAGCCGGAGCACGACGACGCGAGGCGGGGTCGCGCAAATTTTTAGTAAAAAATTATGCGTGACCAAGTTCCCAAATAAAAATCTTCTTGGCCAAGTATCTCTCTCGCAAAAAGAAAAAGGTCTTTCACTTTTAGTGAAAGACCTTTTTTGCCACTCAATTACGAGAGGGGCTGTACATGGAACGGGAGAAACAGTCTCCGTAAACTTCGTTGAGACCCATTTCTTTCAGAATCACAACACAAATTTCTATATCCATCTTCTCCCTCATCTTGGACGCTTCGATTTGCCGAAGAAGTTCAAGGCTTTCATCCTTTCGTATTACTCCGTCTTTTATCGCAACTTCGACATGCAGACGGGCATTGCTTTTGGAAAAAACGATGATACCTTTTTCCCCTGGCGAAAGAAACAGAAAACCGAATTCTTTCGTCTTTTCGCAGTGCACGAAATATGGAGCAAATTTTGCAAGGGGTTGAGACATGGACACCTCCTTTTTATATGTGACGAGCAAAAACCTACTCTCTACTCTAACACATTTTATTAAAAAATCAAGCCGTTATTTTGCAAAAAGAATGGCCCCTTCAATCAAAAAGATTGAAGGGGCCATAAAACATAATTACAGGGGGTTTTACGCTGAGATCAGCGTAGGTTCGATCAACTTCGCGTAAATCACGAGGTCCATGGAAGAAAGCTCTCCCAAACACGAATGATTGATCCGGTTGATGAGAAAGAGAAGTTCTCTCTTTCCGATGACTTCCATCTCACAGGCGTACATCGCGTATGCCCGAGCCGCCGCTTTGGAAAAGACAGGTACCGGTTTTCGAAAGAATGATGTTTTCTTTCGGAAACTGAACCTGCCGATTCGGGCTGACAGATCGAGTACGTAGTGTCTCCTGCAGTCACCAACCTTAAAAACAACTCCTTTTACTGCACATTCTGCCTGTTGTTTCATACTCCCCCTCCTTGCTGATGTGTTGAACTGTAACTGTACTACTCCTGAGATTAATTATATCAGTTTCAAGAGATAAAGTCAACCAAAAATCAAGAAAAACGTTGATACGCCTAGATATAATAGAACTCTTCAAAAACTTTTTTATATAGTTCGATAGTGCGTCTTGCCTCCCTTTGGTTTAAAAGAAAATCCGAACCTTCGTGAGCAACGGCATTTCTGATTTTGTGGGCCTCCCAGGCGTAATCAAGAGTTTCAAAATCGCTCGGTTCAACGTTTTTGAGTTTTTCTCCTATCGTTTCACCGTCATAGCCCATTTTGTCCAGGACTTCTTCAAGCATAATGTCCGCTTCCAAAATCGCCAGTTTCCAGTCTGAAGCGGTGTCGGATTCTATAAGTTTGAGAACCTGTTCCCATTTTTCATTAAGCAAATGCTCGGGGCGAGAGTCCGTAATGGCAATTGAAACACCTTTCTGCGGAAACAGCTCTTTGTGTTCTTCCGCCCGAATCATATTTGTCTTTCTTGTAAAATGGGCCCAACCGACAATAAAAATTGCCGAGAAAATTATAGAGAGGATTTTGAGAAGAGGAAGAATGTCTCCGAATACCTCTTGTGCGTGCTCAAAAAAACCCAGCCCGACACGGACAAAAAGGCTCTCAAGAAGTCGCCTGACCGCATCGACAACAGCGAGGAGTACGAGACCAATTACTCCGATTTCAATGGCAATCGCCACCGGATCGCTTGTTGTTGGTTTTTTCTCTTCTTCCGCCATGTGTTTTATTATACTTCACCCAGAAAACGTTTACCGACGGCAAAAAGAATATTCTCTGCGGCATGGGGGGCCATGATTTGGAGTCCGAGAGGAAGATTACTTCCGTCACGGAGAGCTGTCCCCGAGGGAATTGAAATTGCCGGGATTCCGACAATGTTTGCGGTTACGGTAAAAATATCGGCAAGATACATTGAAAGCGGGTCTCCGGACTTCTCCCCTATTTTAAATGCCGGAGAGGGAGCCGTCGGCGTTATCACCGCGTCCACTTTTTCAAAAGCATTTGTAAAATCACGAGCGATAAGCGAGCGGACGGTATTGGCTTTGTTGTAATACGCATCGTAGTAACCGGAAGAAAGAACGTATGTGCCAAGCATAATACGACGGCGAACTTCGCGGCCAAACCCTTCTCGTCGGGTAATCAGATACTCTTCAAGCAAATCTTTACCCTCTTTTCTCAAACCGTATTTCACTCCGTCAAAACGGGCAAGGTTTGAAGACACTTCTGCGGGCATTAAAACGTAGTAGGAAGCCAAAGAGTACATGATGTTTTGAAGCGAAATTTCTTTGATTGTGTAGCCTAAAGACGTCAGTTTTTTGATAGAGTCCTCAAAATTTTTCTTCACGTCTTCATCCATACCTTTCGTTTCCAGAATTTCTTTCGGTACTCCGATTATCATGTTCTTTTTCTCTTTCCGCGGCGGATATGTTCCGTCAGGGTACGTCGTACTGTCATAGGGGTCTTGGCCTTTCATTGCATTAAACAGTATTTCCGCATCATCCACAGTGCGGGTGATGGGACCGATAACATCAAGAGAAGAACCCATGGCCATAAGTCCGTGACGGGAAACGCTTCCGTATGTCGGTTTAAGACCCACGCATCCGCAAAAACTTGCGGGCTGCCGTATTGAGCCTCCGGTGTCAGAACCCAGAGCGGCAAGAGCGAGTCCCCCACCCACCGCCGCGGCGGAACCGCCCGATGAGCCTCCGGGAACACGAGTGAGGTCGTGTGGGTTTTTTGTTACGCCAAAAGCGGAATTTTCCGTCGAACCTCCCATGGCAAATTCGTCCATGTTGGTACGACCCAAAAAGACGGCATCTTCGTTGATGATTTTTTGGGCCGCAGTCGCCGTATACGGCGCGGTGTAATTTTCAAGAATTTTTGATGCCGCGGACGCCTTCTTTCCCTTAATCAGAATATTGTCTTTAATGGCAAGCGGAATGCCGGTAAGCGCACCCGCTTCCCCATTTTCTATTTTTTTCTGAGCGGTTTCGGTTTGTTTGTCTATGTCGGAATATATTTCAAGATAGGCGTTGAGATCCTTATTTTTTTCTTTTGCAACGTCAAGAAAGGCGTGAACAAGTTCGGACACTGAAAAATCTTTGGTACAAAGACGTTCGTGGGCGGTGCGTATCGAGAGATGTGTGAGGTCTGAGGCCATGCGTTTAGAGAATATTTTTTACTTTCAGTTCGTTGTTGTCCCCCTTTTCGGGAAATTCGGCGACAATTTCTTTCGTGTATGCGCCACTTTCGTGGGGATTCTCGTCTTCGCGCATAACATTTTTAAGCATATTGTCGGAAGACGATTTCTTGTCGTCAAGAGAAGACACGACATTTTTTATTTGTTCGACATAGCCCAAAATCGAGTCGATTTCTTTGGCAAATTGTTCAACTTCTTCATCGCTTACCTTCATACGCGACAGCCCCGCGAGTTTTTTAACCTCTTCTTTGGTAATCATAGGCTTAAGTGTACGGAGAAAAAATACCCATGTAAAGAACCGCTCAATAATATTTCCTGCAAAGCGCTCACCTGCTTCCAGCGATAGGTTCGCTAAACTCAGAAAATTTTTGGCTCAAAGCCAAACCGAGCAAATTTTCCTGCGAACATTGCAGAAAATATTGTTTCGCTTTGACGGGAAGAAGAAGATAACAACACCCTTAGTTTATGGAGAGTTTTCTGGTATAAAAAAGGGCGGTCTTTTTTAAAAAGACCGCCCGGTTGGGTTTATGCGTTACTTACTTTGGTGTAACGCGTGGCACCCAAAACCAATTAAAAGGTTTTACAGTGAGGAAGGGTTATGTGTTTTTTTATTCGCCGGCCACCCGGCTACTTCGGATTGCCACCTGATGTACTGCAGAACTTGTGCATCCGCATCCTCCTTTCTCTGTCTTTTGCAGTAAAATCTAGAAGAGACTATACCACAGAAATTAAATTTTAATCAATCCTGTGTTATGCGCTTTTCTTAATACCACTCTCTTTCATGCGCTTACCGAGGGCGCATATACTCGGGCAACAAGACTTTGATTTCTTCCATGAGGCGTTGTTTTTGCCGAGTCAGATTTTCACGAGATAAATCAATGGGAAGCGGAATGGTATACGGTTTTCCGAAACGGATTTCTATGGGGACAGGCGTGATACCCTTTCCCTCTTTGGGAAATGCTTTGTCACTCCCAATGATTGCCGCGGGGACAATCGTGCAATTACTGCTTATTGCGATTGAAGCCGCTCCCCATCCGCCTTCTTTCAACACACCGTCTTTACTGCGGGTGCCCTCCGGGAAAATGACAACGCAGTCCCCGGCCGCGAGAGCCATGACGGCCTCCGTAATTGTCCGCCTTGGTCGGGTCTCATCAACGCAAATAGTGCCAACCGTTGTCATGAACCAATTGAGAAAAGGATGTTTGAAGAGCCTTTTCTTGGCCATTGAGTGCACCATTCTCCGCGGAATGCTTGAATGCACAACCGGCGCGTCCAAATAGCTTGTGTGGTTGCAGGCAATGAGAACACCCCCCTGCTTCGGAAATGTCTCTCTCCCGCTCACCTTAAGACGAAACACGAGGCACGCAAGAGCATATACGGACGTATTTGCTGTGCGATATACGATTCTTCTCCATATATTAAGTTTCACTTTTCCCTCCTTTACGTAGAAATTACAAAGAACTTTTTGTTAGAGGAGAGTATATCAGAGGCAAGAGAGTAATCAACCTTTTTGAATCATGTCGAGAAATGCCCGTTCGGTAAGGACAGAGACACCCAGTGTTTGCGCTTTTCCCAATTTTGACCCAGGTTTTTCTCCGGCAACGAGATAGTCGAGCGTTTTTGAAACGGATTCCAAAACTTTTCCACCGGATTTTCGGATTCTTTCTTTCGCCTCGTCCCGAGACAATAAAGAAAGCGTGCCGGTTAATACGAATGTTTTTCCTGAAAGCGCGCCCTTCGCGGCAGAATGTTTTTGCACGTGAACGTGAGAAAGAAGACCGTCTACGATTTTTTTATTATGCGCGTCGGAAAACCAGTCGGATACGGACGTGGCTACTATCGGTCCGATACCTGATAAGCGCTCAAGTTCTGCAAAAGATGCATGCTGCAGATTGGCAAGCGTGCCGAATGTGTCAGCCAGGTCATTAGCCACCCCTTCTCCCACATGAGGAATGGAGAGTGCGATTAAAAACCTCGGAAACGAAATGTCTTTGGCACTTTCGATTGAGTTAATGATATTTTCTGATGATTTATCTCCGAAACGGGGCAATGCCGAAAGCTCGTCTTTGGTCAGGGAAAAAATATCCTGATAGGAGGAGATGAGCTGGTGTTCCAGTAAAGCGTCAATGATTTTGGGGCCGAGACCTTCGATGTTGAACGCTTTTTTTGACGTGAAGTGGTACAGTTTTCTTTTCTGCTGGGCAAAGGAGTTTTTGTTTACACAACGCCACGCCGCTTCACCGGGGATTCTTTCAATGGCGCCATTTCCTCCGCATTCGGAAACCCTGTCGGGGAAACGATATTGTTTTTCTTTCCCCGTACGCATCCCCCCGACAACGGAAACAATGTCGGGAATAACATCGCCGGCTTTTTGCAAAATAACCGTATCCCCGATACGGACATCAAGCCGCCTGATTTCATCTTCGTTATGTAATGTGGCTCGGGCGACAACGCTCCCCGCAACCCGTACCGGTTTAAGTTCGGCGACAGGAGTCAGGATGCCGGTACGCCCGATTTGGAGAACAATATCTTCCACAATGGTTGTTACCTGCTCTGCCGGAAACTTGAGTGCTATGGCAAAGCGTGGAGATTTTCCGGTATACCCAAGCACTTCCTGATATGCCCGTTCGTTGACTTTAATGACAATACCGTCAAGCAAATAGTCTTCTTTAGTCGATTTTTTCTGCCACTCTTTCCAATACGTCACAACTTCTTCGATATTTTTACAGTGGCGAAAATTTGGATTTGTTTTAAATCCCAAGGTCCGGAGAAGTTTCAATTCATCGTACTGCGTCGCCAGAATCGGGTTTTGGAATGAGGCAATATCATAAATAAAAGTATCCAGATTTCGTTCTTCGACAATTTTCGGGTCAAGCTGTCGGATTGAACCGGCCGCGACATTACGCGGATTGGCATACAGCGGAAGATTTCTTTTTTTCTGGAGAGCGTTCAGTTTTTGGAAATTTGATTTGCTCAACCACACTTCCCCCTCAACGACAACGCCAACATTTTGTGTAAGGGTAATGGGCACAGATTGGATAGTTTTTACGTTTGCAGTAACATTTTCCCCCACCTTCCCGTCTCCGCGCGTAGCGGCCGTTTGAAGCACGCCTTTTTCGTACGTGAGGACAATTTTAAGACCGTCGATTTTCAGTTCGCATGTATACGTGGGAGTTATTTCTCGTCCCAGACGGTTTTTAAGAAAACGCCTGACCCGCGCATCAAATTCTTTTGCGTCTTCTTCCGTAAACGCATCATCAAAAGACCACTGAGAAACAGCGTGGGTGATTTTGGAAAATTCTTTGAGAGGCTCGCCGGCAACTCTTTGGGACGGTGAGTCGGAAGTAATGAGTCCCGGATACTGCTTTTCTATATTGGAAAGTTCGTATTTTAGGGAATCAAGCGCTTCGGGAGAAATCGTTTCCTTATCCAAGACATGATATTCGTACCGGTATTTTTCAACCGTTTCTTTCAGACGCTCATAGCGCTCTTTAATCTCTTTGGGCACAGCAACGCCATGTTTCTTTTCCGACATAGCATCATTATCCCCTATTCTAGTCTCCAGACAAGGGGTGCACGCAGTTGACGATTTGGCTTAGAACCGTGTCGAGGTCATCATAATCGGGCGCTTCAAAATAGAACGCATTACCGTCCACATCTGGGCTATCGGGTGCCGCGAAGCTCGCTATATCATCATTGATATGTTCGCCACAATTGATATACCCCGGGCAGTCGGCCTGGACCGAAGGAATGTTGATTCCGATTGCGAATATGTCTATACCGGCAGAACGGGCGGCGTCCGCCTCAACTACCGCTTTCCCCATGGCAATTTGCCTTCGCGCCAAACCTTGAGGTGTATCGGTTCCAACGTCTCTTGGCGTCATGTTGTATTCTTGATTGCTTTGTCCGGGCCGATGGTCGGCATCGTTAAACAAATTATTTCCGTCAAAATCCTGGCGCATACATGAATAATACTGCGTACTTCCTCCGTCAGTAATCACGATAATGTAATCGGGGGATTCGTTATCCGGACGGTCGTACGTCGACGTATAGTTGTAATTATTGGGTGCGGTCGTGCTTATCGGACTTCCGTCAGCCGTTTCGAAAGCGGCACATAATGCCAAGAAGCTCGGACCACCTACCACAGGACATGTTGCAGGGTTATCATCTGAAGTCGGACAGTGTTCCATCTGAAATCCACGCGCGGTTTGACTTATTGTCTGGTTTTCATTTACAAGAGTTACGGATTGCCCGTAAGAAACGTAATCAGGAACATCGGTTGTGAGGTTTGATGAGAAAAACGGTGACCCGGACATAGCCGAATCGGTATACAGGTTAAGGCGACCTCGCTCAAATATACTTGTCGAACCTCTGTCAAACCCGCTTGTACCAAAACCATCGCATGTAGCCACGTATATGTTGTATTCCCCTGGCGGAATTTCAGGTAAAGGCGTACTTGCTGTTTTGTAGTGTCCACCGCCGCCAAGACTATCATTGACTCCTATCGAAGTCTTAACATTATGGGGAAATTGAACGACAACTCTGTCCGGACCACCCGCCAGAGGACAGTAGAGCCAATTCTCGGTAGGAACCTGCTGATTTCCCAATTCGGCACGGGCAAATTGTATGCCAGCCGCCAAGTTTGTGTAGTCTTCGTACAAGCCGTATTGGAAAAGGTCATTTTCAATACCTGAAAGAATTTGTGCCTTATCACCCGTTAGGTGGGTTATCATATTTGCCCGTGACCCAAATTGGACAATGCCCAAGTGGACGCCAGTTTCCGACGGATTAAGCGTATTTACAAACTGTGTGAGTGCGGATTTTATGAAAGCCAAATCATCCGCCTGAACACTTGAAGAAAGGTCGAGGACAAACATGATATCCGGCCGATATGAACAAATCCCATACGCCTGGAGGTTTTGTTGGCGTTCATATTTTCTTAACGCATTTAATTCGTCCGTATTATATCCCTTAGAGTCGATATCCAGATGAAAAATACCCGGCTGTCTCTCTACTCTCACTACGGAAAAATAAGGGTACTGAAATGTTTGCGGTCCGATTTCATAGTCGTGGCCAAAAGAAAATTCAAAAACCGAAGACGCGTGATTGGAATCCCAAGAAAAAGACTCTTCATTACAGGAAATGGTAAACGGTGTTTCAGGAGTGAAATTTTTTCTATCAAGCAAGCTCCAATAACGAGCGCATTCGGAACCCGCTTCTCCGGCGTAATATGCGAGTTGCGATTCACGTACCGCGGTTGAGAGCACGAAACTTCGTGTGGTAATCGATGCGATGGAAAGACCGAGGGAAAGAACAACCGATGCGATAACTATCGCGATAAGAAGCGTAATACCGTGTTCTTTTTTTTCTATGCGATTAAAAACTCTCATAGGACGGTGTTATAAATATTTGTTTTCAGAGTAAATGTTTTTGTTTGCAGGAAGGAATTTTTCCATGAAATCGTTACAGCCACTACCGCTTCGTCTTCGGTCGCGCCAGTACTCAAAGGAACAATTACCACCGTCCTCGTAAACCTGCTATCGGTCCACTGCGCACCCTCGTCATATCCATAGGCTCCGGTCGTGCTATTAAACTTGAGGGGGGGACACCCCGATGAAGCGCACGCGAGAGCTTGCAACGGACCGGTGTGTGTATACGTAGTATCGATGGCGCATCCGTCGCTACTTGTACAGGCTGAGTCGAGTTCCTCGAGCCACTCTACCCCGCTACTTGGATTTAAAACCGAGTCGAGGGTGTTTTGTTTCTTTTTTGCAACAACATATTCAACGGCATCCTGAGCAAGATAGGCTGCGATAACCTGGTCTCGTGCAAGGGCGGTAATACCGATGCCTTGGGAGGCAATATAGAGCGGTGCGGTGATGGCCCCCATAAGAACCGTTATGGCGACGAGTGTCTCAACAAGAGTAAATCCGTCGGAAACTTTCTTTTGAAAGTTTTGGTGGATAAGTCCTTTTTTTGCGTGATGTATCATACGTGTTTATAAGTCGGTAAAACGTTGTGTAATGGTCGTTTGGATGTTAAAGACCGCTTTTTCCTCGCCTTTTATCCTCGTTTCCGCGCGCAATATCATGAGTACTTTCGACTGGATACCGTCACGGGGGTCGGCACCGCTTATGTAAAATTTTAAATCATTTATTGTAACGGCAGGGTCGGTAAGCGTAATGAACGATGTGCCACCATCAACAGATTTATGTACAGCGTTTCCGTTTAAGCGGTAAATAACCTGGTCGGAAGGTGACAATACATCCCCCGTCGGCGGTTCAAACGCAATATATGTTCCGTCAAGACAGTTACGGAAAGTTCCTATACCATTATTTCCCGCCGCGATTTGTGCCGTTAAGTCGGATTCGGAACCGCAGTTGTACAGCCTCCCGTCACGGGCACTGCGTACGATTTCTTCAATCGAAAAATCAAGGTTGTCGACAATTGCTCTTGTTGCCTGGGCTCTTCGGTGCGCATCGGTGATAAGAAATAGGGCGGTTATGGCAATAAAAGCGACAATCATGAAAATTCCCAAAGAAACAAGCGTCTCTACAAGCGTGTACCCTTTATTTGTTTGAGAAAATTTCGTCATTTTAATTTCAGTATATCATTACTCGCAATCGGCACTTCTTGTAATGTACATGCGCCCGCTCTCCCACACACAAACAAGACGACGCGCTTCACCGCGCGGAGAATAGATTTCAAAAGAAGCGCCTATCGGGTTGACTCCGGCCACACTCGCCTCTATCTGCGGAGAAAGTGAGCGAGGAAACGTAACCGTCACGGAAGGAGCGGTCTGAGGAAAACCGAGCACCTCCGTAAAAAAAACATTGAGTAGGCCGCTCTGTGTATCATATGTTTGCAATTCTTCACCCGTATCGTATTGCCCATCCTGGTTTGCATCATTGAAGATAAGATACTCCGTTGAATTATCGGTAAAAAATATCCCATACCAGCCTGAAAAATCGTCAGAGCCCGGCTGTATTTCCTTTACCGAAGTCGCATAGACCTGGGCTTCTCTCAGAGTCAGAATAATTTCGTTTGCAAATTTGTCGGCAAGAATATTTTCATCGTAACTGCGGTAATTAAACAAGACAACCCCAATGACAAAAGTCATGATGGCGATGCTTACCAAAAGCTCCGTGAGCGTAAACCCGCTTGAAACTCTCTTTTGAAAATTTTGGTGGGTAAAACCTCGTTGTTGGAAAAATTGAGATATTTTCATTACACGTTGAGAAAAAAGGCGCTTACCGAAACATTAAAGAAAAAAACAAGCACCATACCAAGGATTAAAAATGGGCCGAAAGGAATTTCACTTTTCATTGTAAGCTTTTTACCGCCGAAGGACCAGCTGGGTATTCGTTGGAGAAGAATCAACAAAAGACTGACCGCGGCGCCAATCCAAAATGAGAGGACAATCGCATCAAAACCTCCCCGAAGACCGAGAAAAAAACCGATGCCAAGAGCGAGTTTCCCGTCGCCCAATCCCATCCACTCACCTTTTGATAAAAACCACAGAAGAAAAAAGGGTGTAAAAAAAATCGGACCAGCCAACAGATACGGGATATGCCCCGCAAACCCGTCAACAAATACGCCCCAGACAACATCCCCAAGAGAAAGAAAAATAAACAAAAAAACAAGAAGGTCGGGAATAATCATGTGCTTAAAGTCATAGACGGTAATAGCAAGCAGGATACTCCATATGACGGAATAAAAGACAAAGGCGAAGGAAAAGCCGTATGTCATAAACAAGAGCAGAAAAAAAAGGCCCGACAAGAATTCAACCGTCGGATACTGGAAAGAAATCGGAGCTCGACAGTTTTGGCATTTCCCCTTCAGAACAAAGAAACTTGCAATCGGTATGAGCTCAAGGGGTGAAAGCGTTTTACCGCATTGAGGACAATGGGACCTTCCTAGAATCGATTCCTTTCCATAACGCGCGATAACAACATTTAAAAAACTGCCGATGATTGTCCCGAAAATAAAAACAAAAAAATAAAGAAGGGATTGCGAAGGCAGCATACGCTCTTATCGGTTAAAAAATTTAATTACAAGCAAGATCGTTTGCGTTTGTCAGCGCCGCGGTACCCGCGCCACTCACAGCCGTGTAGGGTGTGGCACCACCGCCTTGTGTGCTTCTTGAGACTCCGGTACTGTCGACACACCATGCACCTCCTGAACGAAGCGGGGCTGCCGCTGCCCAGTTGTTTGCCGCACCGGATGCCGGTTTGCCACAAACGTCAGAGGTTTCATTGCCCGCCCCGGCAAAACTCGCGGCATTAAGGGCAAGCATTACGGTTTGATTTTGGGTAACGCTGTTTGCCGCACACACTGCGTCGTAGTCGCCGTCAGTGTCGTAGATAAGTTCTGCTTGAGAACGCACTCCGGCAAGATTTTCTTTCACAGCGGCATCATACCCACGGACACGCGCGGCATTAAGGCTTGCCAAAACAATTGACGACAAAAGGCTGATGATTGAAATCACGACCAAAAGCTCGATAAGCGTAAATCCGGTTTCGTGTTTATTTGTATTCATACACTTTTAAACCCCGCGCAAATTCCACTACACCCATTATACCTCCCGTAAAGGAAAACAAAAACCACCGCTTACGCGGTGGTTTTTGTTTATGAGATCTAAAATTTAGTTACAAGCGACGTCGTTTGCATCAGTTAAAGCCGGTGTAGCTCCTGAAGTCACGCCCGTGTACGCTGTACCGCTTGAGTTCGCCAAACGGGAAACACCCGTTGAGTCGACACACCATGCACCTCCTGAACGAAGCGGGGCTGCCGCTGCCCAGTTGTTTGCCGCACCGGATGCCGGCGCACCGCAAACATCTGAAGTGGTGTCACCTGCTCCTGCTGAACTTGCCGCGTTTAGGGCGTTGAGAACTGTTGTGTTCTGTGTAACGCTGTTTGCCGCACACACTGCGTCGTAGTCGCCGTCAGTGTCGTAGATAAGTTCTGCTTGAGCGCGGATACCGTTAAGGTTTGCCTTCACAGCCGCGTCATTACCCTTGATACGAGCCTGGTTGAGACTTGCCAAAACAACGGAAGAAAGTATACCGATGATGGCAATAACAACCAAGAGTTCGATAAGTGTAAAACCTTTGTTTTTCTGTGACATTGTATAAATGATTTCTTAATAAACTTTTATTTCGACCGGCCCTCTCGCGAGACGCCGCTTTTTAAAAAAAGCTTTGTGCATTCATTATATAACTATATGGATAAAGGAAAAAGGCCTTTGTTGATATCTCGATATTACTCGATATCAATCCTGAGTGGAGTCGAAGGACTGACAACTAGGAAAGCGTTGCGACGTCGTAAATAGGTATGAGAACAGCAGCCAAAAGGATACCCACTCCGACACCCAAAACAACAACCATAAGAGGTTCAATAAGACTAATGAGAGTATCGACGGCATTTGTCACCTCGCGTTGGTAGAACTTGGCCATCGTGTTTAAAATATTGCCCAATTCTCCAGTCTCTTCACCCACCTTCACCATCTGCACCATAATCGTGGGTACTTCGGAGTAATTAACAAGGGATGCGGAAAAAACACTCCCTCCTTTGACCGCCTCAAGGCTTTCAGCCAATATTTTTCGGTAGAGAGCGCTCCCTACAACTGATGAGGTGACCTCTATCGCGCGAAGCATAGGAATACCCGAGGCAATCATCGTGCTCATGTTGTCAGCGACCCGCGAGAGAAACAGTTTTTTGTACAAATCACCGAGATAGGGGACGTTTAACCGGAACCTGTCAAATGCCAAAGCACCTTCGGGAGTTTGTATGTATTTCCCCAAGAAAAAACCTCCCACAATAAGAAAGACCAAGAGAAAAATTCCGTAATGTATGAAAAAGTCGCTCGTCCATATGACAAGTTTGGTATAAATCGGCAATTCCCTCCCCGATTCAATGAGAATGGCGGTTATTTTGGGAATTATCATGGTAAGCATTAAAGACATAACAGCTACAAAAACCGCTATGACAAAGGCGGGGTAAATAAGAGCCCCCCGAACTTTTGAGGCGACTTCGTACGTTCGGTCAAGATAATCGGCCAAATAATTGAATATTTCGTCAAGCCGCCCCGATTCTTCTCCGGAACGGACCATGTTAACGTAAAAATCGGAAAAAACATCGGGATGTTTTGCAAGTGATTGAGATATGGAACTTCCCGACTGCAGGTCATTCGCGACCTGGTCGAGAGTTTCCCGCAAAATTTTGTTCTCCGCCTCGTTGGCAAGAAGTTTAAAAATTCGGAGGGCTGGTACTTTTGCCTCAAACAGCGTCGACATTTGCCGTGACAGGATGACGATGTCTCGGGCGGATACATAGTGAAAAGATGAAAACCATCCCAATGATTTTCTTTCTTCAATCGGGACAATGGATGATAGGACAACACCCTGGTTTTGCAGAGAATTAATGGCCGCATCAATATTGATGGACTCGATTGTCCCTTTTCGCTCCTCCCCCGCTTTGTTTACGCCTTGATAACTAAATAACATATGTGTCTAGAGCATTCTCTCAAGAATCTTTTGGTTAACCGCATGCAGAAAAGCATTTTCAACAGTAATATCGCCTTTACGGACAAGGTCCGCGAGACATCGGTTAAGGTCAATCATTCCTTCCTGTGAGCTTGTTTCAATGACAGTGCTGATTTCGTGTGTTCGTCCTTCGCGAATCAGGTTTGAGACGGCACTGTTTGAAATAAGCAGTTCGTACGCCGGCACAAGACCTCCGGAAATACGGGGAATGAGACGCTGCGAAAAAATACCGATAAGACTTCCCGAAAGCTGAGTCCGAATTTGGTCCTGTTGTTGGGCCGGGAATGAGTCGATGATTCGGTCAATCGTCTGGGAAGCGGTATTGGTATGAAGTGTTGAGAAAACAAGGTGTCCGGTTTCCGCCGCGGTAACCGCCGTCGACATTGTTTCCGGGTCACGCATTTCACCTATCATCAGCACGTCAACATCCTGACGAAAAACGCTATGAAGCGCGGTATGGAAACTTCGCGTGTCATATTTGACTTCTCGCTGGTCAATAATTGATTTTTTGGGTTCAAAAACGTACTCAATTGGGTCTTCAACGGTAATAATGTGCTCAAGACGCGAAGTATTTATCATATCGATAAGTGTTGCCAATGTCGTACTCTTTCCTTGCCCCGTTGGTCCGACAACAAGAAAGAATCCCTGTTGCTTTCGTACAAACAATTCAAGGGATTGCGGCAAACCAAGTTCTTCAAGACTGCGGATTTGTCTCGGGATAAGCCGGAGTGCGATGCTTATTTTCCCCTGCTGGTAAAAAGCGTTGCCTCGGAAACGGGCTTTTTCTTTAAACACATACGCAAAGTCCACTTCTCTTTTCTCCGTGAGTACTTGGCTTTGCTCGGCGGTTAGAATTATCTGCATGAATCCGGTGATGTCAGCCCTTGTAAGCGGAGTTTTTTTGACAAGCGGAATAAGAAATCCGCCGACACGGAATGTCGGGTGGCGGCCTTCGGATAAATGAAGGTCGGAACCATCCTCGTTTATGATGGTTTCAAAAAGTTCTTCAAGCTCTTTCTTATAGTCCATCGTTTAAAAAGATTAATTACCTGTCCTTGGCTTTAACAATCTTGAGTACCTCCTCTACGACTTCCGAAGGAATCGTCGTCGCTTTGACAATGTATCCGTCGGCACCGAGCGTCTTTGCTTCGGAAACATCACTTTCCCCTCCCTGATTGGTAAGCATGACAACCGCCGCATGCGGAGCAAGATTTTCTTTTTTGACTGTTCTCAAAAGTTCTTTTCCATCAATTGTCGGCATAATGATGTCGAGAAGGAGGGCGTCGGGATTAAACCCACTGCGGAGCTGGGCGAGTGCTTCTGTCCCCCCTGGCGCAGTGCTTACATCGAAACCGTTTTTCCCGAATTTCATGGAATACATGTTCAGGAGAAACTTATCATCGTCAACTATTAAGATTTTATATTTTTTCCCGTTTTCCATTAAGAAGTATACAGATATGTGCGTCTATATTTCCCCTTTAAAAAACGCGCGAATCCACCATTAACTATATCACATTGTACTCTCCTAGAGACCGTTTATTTCCTCAAAAGGGATGATGCGCGAAAACGCTTTCGAAATTGCGTCTTCCTTCATTGTCATCATTCCGTTTTTTCGGGCTATTTTCCAAATTTCCGTCTCGGTGGGATTTTTCAAAACCGCATTTTCCAACTCTTTGTCCATTTCAAGCATTTCCATGACCGCCACACGGCCACGGACTCCCGATGGACATCCGGGAGCAGGAGCGACCCCGTACATTTGTTTTCCGAACGGAATCTCTTTTTTGTATTCCTCGGGAAGGTCGGCAAACTGCTTTTCCATCATCATGGCAATACCACCATCAACGGATATCGGTCTTCCCGCCCCTGGACAAAACATGCGGACAAGACGCTGAGCCATCGCCAACACAAGCGTAGGACCAATGAGATACGGGTCAACTCCCATGTCGATAAGACGCGGAATAGCACCAATGGCGTTATTTGTGTGAACGGTAGAAAGCACAAGGTGGCCGGTAAGTGCGGCTTGAATTGCAAGTTGGGCAGTTTCTTTGTCGCGAATTTCACCAACCATGATAATGTCAGGGTCTTGTCGAAGGGTCGTGCGAAGACCATTCGCAAACGTATACCCTATTTCCGGATGGACCTGAGATTGATTGATACCGTCAATACTGTATTCAATAGGGTCTTCGAGGCTCAAAACATTTTTGGTCTCTTTGTCTATTTCATTCAACATGGCGTAAAGAGTCGTGGTTTTTCCGGAGCCCGTCGGGCCGGAAATGAGAATCAACCCGTATGGACGTTTAATCGCTCGACGTATCGTTTCCAAGTTTCTTTTACTTAACCCGAGGTCGGTCAATTTCTTCACTCCCTTTTCCTGGTCAAGGATTCTCATCACTACCTTTTCTCCGTAAAAAGTCGGGAAAGTGGAGACACGAAAATCAATCTGACGCCCGTCAATTTTCGCGGAAAATCTTCCATCTTGGGGTTTTCGTTTCTCATCGAGCCGCATATTCGCAAGAATCTTAATTCGGGCAACAACGGCGGAGTGCACCTTCTTAGGGAGCACGAGACTCGTGTTCAGCACACCGTCAACTCGGAAACGGACACGGACCGTATCACGAGTATGCTCAAGATGGACGTCAGACGTATCGCCTTCGGTCGCATATCGCAAGATGGTCGCGACTATCTTTGTTACAGGAGCATCTTCGGTTACCTGGACCTCATCTGTCGCATTTTTTTTTGTATCCGTCCCGGCCGTTTCCGCTATTTCATCCCCTTGCAATTCACCCTCAAGCTCATCGAGTGCCTCAGTCACTTCTTTCGACAGCCCTTTGTACATTTTGAGGACTTTTTCAAAATCTTCCTCCGAAATAAGGAATATCTTGAACGGCATGTTAATTTTTGTCGATATAAAGGTAAGCGCGTCTCTCGCTTCAATATTGTCAGGGTCGGTCATTCCAACCTCAAGCACCCCATCGGAAACTCCGAGAGGAACGAAACGGTAGTGCGAAGCCGACTCTTCGGGAATATACTCAAGAACGGTTGTTTGTATTTCTTCGTCACCCAAAAAGCGGACAGGAATATTGAGGTGCTCTCCCTTGCTTTCGATAATATCGCGCTCAGGAATTCCCATATCAACGAGCGTTTCCTCAAGAGGCTTTCCCGAAGTGCTTGCTTTACGTCGAATAGCCGGAATGTCTTCTTCCCGGATAATGTTTTTTCGCGCAAGAATCTCGAGTATACCCATAAAGGTTAATAAAAACCGATTACGTTTTTAAAAAATAAATTAACGGAAAGACGCAAAGGGATTCGGCCTCCCCACCGGCTGTGACGGAATGACAAGTTCGAATTCCGCAAGCCTTTGAAATTCGGAAGTAGAAAACAAAGAACCATCCAAGGAAACGTTTTCAAGGCGACGCAATGTTGTTATCACCTCCTGCCCGACAGCGGTTATAGGCTGAGCGGAAGATTGGGGAATGATTTTGAAAAATGCGGTATATATCCATAATCCCACACCCGCAAGAACCGCAAGAACCAGCGCTCCGGCATTTTTCTGAAAAAAGTTTTGGTTATTGTCGTTCATAGCCTTTGGTTAAGGGAGCCAATAAGTTTTTATGGTTATTTCATATGTGTGCGTAGTTCCTGCCGCCGATGCGTCAAATGAAACCTCGGGAAAATCAACAAGGCGAAGATTCGACTCGAGGCTGTCGATAAACTGAAGGAATTTTACGTATGTGGTTGAAAAAGAAAAGGTCATGGAAAGTGTACGAAACGTGTCCGAAGAAGAGTCCGTGATGTTCCCGCCCACCTCGCTACCCGGCTGTCCTTCCTGAATACGAATAGCTTTTATGGCAATGTCGTATTTCTCCGCTATACCGTTAATCTCGGCGGCAAGTTTTACGTTATCAATATTGTGAGGAACCATTTTTTCAAGACGGGACAAGTCGGAGCCTGAAAAGGTATTGTATTTGTTTACAAGCACGGTTTTAGTTTCTTCAAGCTTTTTTGCACTGTCGAGAGCGCGGACATAATCCGACTCTTCGGATTGAAGCGTGCGAATCTCAGCGTACGTCGGGTCGATATACACGTAAAAAAGCGCGACGGAGAGAATTATGAGAAGAAGTGGAAGGATGCTTTTCATGGCGTTTTAATAAGGGAATCCCTCAAGAGAAAGGGTTTGAAAGGTGTCTTTATAAAGAAGGTCGCGGGCGTTAAAAACAAGACTCAATCTGAATACCACATTCCCATCGGGGTCAAGGTCAAGATTCGAAAAGACGGAACGTTTCACCGATTTGTTTGTGGATAAAATATCAGATTGGAGAACGAGAGTTGTATAATTTCTCGCCTTCCCTTTCATAAAGACCGCGACATCCCCGTCAAGAGGAAGAATTTCGTAACTGAAATCGGTAAATTGAACATTCTGAACAGTTAATGACTGCAGCAATTCAAAAAAAGCGGAAACGGAAAGGTGCTGGGACAGAAGCGAACGGGCGGCTTTGAGACGGTTGTCGAGATCGATAAGTTCATTTATTAAATCCGTGTTAAAAGAGGCTCGAAGTTCTGACAACTCCATATCAAGACTTTGTATCCGGTTGGAAAGATAGCTTTTATAAGAAAAAACCGCCGCGCCGGCAAGAATCGCCACGACAAAAACAATGACACCGACAAATGACATGAGGCCCGCCGGTTCTTTTTTACCAGTGGCGGCTGTATGAGTAATCCGGGTCGTTCCGGAAACAACCGGTTTTTGGGGTATGAATGTTGTTTTTTGAAATCGAGGATCCATAAGGAACAAACTACTTCTCTAGTATATCACGCACTAAAGATGCTATTCAAACTCCTGAAGACGTCGCAACGCGACGCCGACAGCAACGGCGAATTCCGGTCCAACCGTTTTCAATACTCCATCAAGAAATGCAGGTGCTTCAACCTTGGAAAAGGGATCTCCAGAAACAATTTCCGACTGAAACGCCTTGTGGGCACGGTCTTTAAACCCAGAAAGCCCCACTCCGCCTCCGACAAGAACGATTTTACTTATGTTTTTTGAATATTTTTTCTGATAGGCATAAAGCACTCGGCTTGCTTCCGAAAAAACGTAATCGAGTATCAGGGAAACGGCTTCCATCACCTCCCTGTTGTCGCTATTACCTCCAAGGTTTGGATCCCGTTTCAATACTTCGGCTTTGTCCATCGGAACTGCCAGGGCTTTTGATATGGCAAGCGTTACATCTTGAGATCCCCTATTTATCGTGTGGGAACTTCGTATGACTCCCTTTTCGACAATGTACAGTTTGGTAAGCGCCGCTCCCATATCAAAAATCATGACAGGTGTGGTTTCTTGATCGAGCGAAGAGCGCATCGTACTGAATATTTCTATTTCAAAAAAACTTGCATTGAGAAGACCTTTTTTGACGATGTCTTGGTATTTGGCAATTGATTCGTTGTGGATGGCGACGATTAACACATCCCTCATTCCTCCGACGGGTTTCTGCGCGTTTGCCGAAACCGGTTCTTCAAGCGCATATGAACTGTCCGGAATAACCGACCAGTCAAGTGTTACCTCTGAAATCGGTACGGGAATGTATTTCCTAGCTTCAATGGGAATCATACCGGCAAGCTGTGCATCGGGAACAGCGGGCATCGGAACAACGGTCAGCAGACTTGCACTGAAAGGTATGGCGATACCGCACCGTCGGTTTGTGATTCCCGCTTCTTTTATGACATCATTGAGAGCCTCAACCACTTTCTCGACAGGAAGATTGGTCGCCCGGCCGATTTCCAGGCCTGCATACGGGCCTAGTGCAAGCGCGCCGTACGTATCAAGCATCGCCTTGTTGCCTTTCTGGCTTAACTGCACAATCTTGATTGCCGAGGAACCTATGTCAATCCCAATAACGGACTTTTGAGTTTGTCCAAAAAGATTTTTGAATTTTTTCAAAAAGGAAGCCATTTCGCTATAATCTTCTAGTATAACATAATGATGAGCCATTTTTCCCATGAATAACCGTATGTTACGCCTTATATTCCAGTTCTTCTTTCCCATACCCCCTCAAGTGCAAAAACTTGAGGAAATGAGCGTAGAAGACTATCTTCGCGTGTTGGAACCGGCAGACAGGAACACCGGAAATATGCACGTGTTGTGGAAGTATGCGGACACACTCGTTAAAACCGCCGTTTGGGAAATAAAGTATGCGAGAAATAATTGCATCGCGGAAAAGGTGGGAGAAATAGCACATGCTCACATAGCAAGCGAATGTGAAGACAGTATGATTTTTGAAAATCAAAAACAAATAGTGCTTATACCTATCCCCTCCTCGAAAAGCAAACGTTTTAAAAAGGGATATAACCAGACGGAACTTTTATGCGAAATGATTAAAAAATTCGATAAAGAAAATTTATTTGAATACAGAAAGGATGTGCTCGTGAGAATAAGGGAAACCGTTCCGCAGACAAGAACAAAAACCAGAAAGGACCGTGAGAAAAATCCAAAAAATTCTTTCGGAGTGGTATATTCGCAAGACGTCCGCGGAAAAACTGTCGTGCTTATCGACGATGTTATGACAACCGGAAGCACCTTAAAAGAAGCGACGCGGGTCCTCAAAGAAGCGGGTGTCGGGAAAGTGAAACCGTTTGTTATCGCGCATTAAAATCAAATGTGGTAAAGTCTCTCTATTCAAACGGAGAGGTGGCTGAGCTGGTCGAAAGCGCCTCACTGCTAACGAGGTAGGGGCCCTTAAAGTCCCTCGCGGGTTCGAATCCCGCCCTCTCCGCAAAATCTAAAGCCCGAACAGGGCTTTTTGATTTTGCGAGAGAGGAGCTGTATGCTTGAGCATGCAGCGTGCGGGATTCGAAAGGAAATTTGCTGTTTTGTCAGCAGGTAAAACCAAATTTCCGGGGTCGAGGAGAAATTTTACGACAGTAAAATTTCGAGGTGACCGAATCCCTCCCAGCTAAGTTTTCAAATTAATTCATATTTTCCTGACACTAATGTCTTCCGAAACAAAAAAACTGCTTGAAAAATTTGCTGCAAATGCGAATTGGCGTATGCCAGGATGCTCTAAGGATATGGAACGATTCTGGGACTTTGTCATTTCAGCCTATCGTCATGGCGAGCACAATATCTCTTTGGATGAATTTCTCGGAACACTCGACACCAACGCAAAGAGCAAAGAAATACCCGATGAATCAAAATTTTCCGAGAAAAAAAAGAAGGTGTCCTACAAGATGTTTATGTTCAGTACATACGAGAACGGTATCGAGCTCTTGCGCAAATTTGAGGAAAGACAAAAACCAAAAACAAAATGACAAAACCAATTTTGTACATCCTTGATTTGGAAAGTACGCTTACTCCGGAAATTTGGGTAACAGTTTCCCAAAAAAGTGGTGTTCAAGATTTACGCGTGACAACACGCGACATTCCCGATTACAACGCTCTCATGCGCATGCGAATCGAAATATGCAGAAAAAATAATCTGGCGCTCACGCGTATTCAGGAAATTATAAAAACAATCGAACCGCTTCCAGGCGCTATTGATTTTCTTTCACACCTGAAAAGCCAAGGGCCTGTTATCATTCTCTCCGATACGTTTTACCAATTTGCAACACCTCTGATTAAGAAGTTCGATTTTCCGGCGCTTTTTTGTCACTCTCTCTCGACAGATAAGGAAGGCTTCATTGCTGATTTTCATCTGCGGAAAGATGGGGGTAAGCGTGAAGCAGTTGCAGCACTCAAGGGCCTGGGATTTTACGTCGTGGCTATTGGAGATTCTCATAACGATACGGCAATGCTTTTTGAGGCAGATAAAGGGTTTTTTATACATGCTCCGGAAACAATTGCGAAGGAATTCCCGCAATTCCCTTCTTTTACGTCATATCAGGAGCTGAGAAAGTCACTTGAAGAACTTGCGTTTGAAAATGCCCAAGCGTAGGATGTGAGAAGAAAATTTCTTTGGAAACAGGAGAAAGGAGGTAAGAAATGGGAAAAGAGTTGCGTTGGGGTCCTATTGAAATCGTTTTGGATTTCCTTATCGAGCACACGCTTGTTGAAAACTTGCCTGTCACAGACGGCATTTTTGTTTTCGGCCATATCCAACCATTAGTGGCACATCATGCCGCCCGCCTTTGGAAGGAAAAAAAATCGGACAAGATGATAATTGTCGGGGATAAGGGAAACTATCCCATACCTCCCACTTTTTCCACAAAAGCCGATTTTTACGCCGCCCTTGTAAAAGAAAGGGGGGTGCCGGAAAGTGCTCTCATTCTAGAAAGAGAGTCCGGTAACGTTCTGGAAAATGTTTTGTTCGGATTAAAAACCTGCCACACGTTTGATTTCTTTCCAAAAAGTCTTACATTGTGCGCTCTTCCTCCGCTCCTGAAAAGATGCGGGGCGACGTTTCAAAAACAGTTCCCCGATATTCTTGTTTACAAAAGCGCCTTTTCTATGCCGTCCGAGTGGTTTGTCGACGGAAGAATGGTACGCCTCTTGGGAGAAATGGACAGGTTAAGAAAATACGCAAAAAAAGAAGACATTGTTAAAGTGGAGATTCCAAAACATGTTCTTTCCGCAGAGAGAAAGATGAGGAAGATGTTCGCGCCCTGACATTATACATGTCGGGGCGTTTTTTATTTTTTTATAGCAGGAACAACAGCCCGAAACAAAGGTTCAATACCTCGGGGCTTACCCCAAGAAACCTTTATTTTTTGCGTGAGAGACAGCCGCGCGAAAGAGATTTCGTATGCCAAGTATAATCCCCACACCCCACACAAAAACAAAAACGGCAGGACGGAAAAAAGGAAACTGGGTAAGAAAAAGGGCACCCAAAAGAAAAGCAAGCAATGTGGGAAATACGTTTTTCGTAAGGTCGGGTAACAAAGTATCGGGTGTTTTTTTAGACCAATCCTTTTCTGACAAAAGGTTTTTTAAAACAAATCCGAGAAAAACATAGCAGAGCAGTACAAATATTTGAGGCAGTACCCCGGGCAATGCGTCGGGACGGAGGAGAAATGTGAGGGCAAGATACAAAAGAACAAGCAGAAATACAAAGAGACCGAATGATTTGGACAATACAATTTCCGAGAAGTCACTTTTTCTCTGGTGTATCAAAAGAAATATCCCGCATAAAACCGCAAGTACCACTGCAATTGAGATACCCAGGTCACTTATGATTTGCTCGGGCAAGCGTACATTGACCGAGGCATGAAACGTCCCAAGCACAAAAGCCGTCACCAAGAGATGTTCGCGTGAAGAAAACAATTCCGGCATTGCCCGTGAAAGTCCTTTGCCTATTTCTCCCCCACCAAGGACAAACCGCTCGGAAAGAGCGAGCGGGACAATAAAAGACATAATCGGGTGAAGCCACAGGACAAGCATTAGCGTTTCAATAAGAGCGACTCCGCCCAGGGAGAAAATCGGCTCACCCCATGTGGGATTCCATATGACCTTGGTGATATACGCTTCATAGAAACCAAACAGAACGCCGGCGACAAACAAGGAATCGAAAAGACGTTTCGGATTGGAGCGAAAGACCAAACTGCCAAGCACCAAAATATGCAAACCATAAATGAGGAGAATAAGGGGTGTGTTCCCCGAGGTAAAGGCGGCAGGGGTTGAACCGGATATCGCTTCGGCGAAAAAAACCGATAGCACAACCGCCAGAAGCCAAAATGAAATTTTGGTTTTCATTTTCTTAATTGTATATCAGAAGATAAATAATGATATGAATTATTATAGTAAAAACAGGATTGTCTTGTGACAATCCTGTTTTCAGGAAAAAAGAAAGTAGCGGTCAGGTGGGCTGGAAATTTGCTTCGAACAAAGCGATTTCTTCTCCAAAATAAGTCTCAATGAATTTTTCGTGCGCATCGCTGTCTGAGTACCCCTTAATGAGACTTACAATCTGGTTTTGAAATTCTTTTTCACGAATGTGAAGCAAACGAATTCCATCGCCGTTGATTGTTGTCTCTTCGAAAATTCTCGGTATCACACCCCTCAAGACCCTTGAGAGGCCTCTCAGTTGGTCCGAAGAGACGTGTCTTTTGTTCATTTCCTCTGTCGCAACGGAATACATGGGACACCTCCTTTCTCTGCTATTTCCAAATAACTATTCTAAGGGTTCATTAGAGTAAAATTTTCATTCTTTGTCAACAGGTATTTCAGGTCCGGTGTAACAAATTTGTTATCATTAATGTTTGCTGTAGCCCCGCATTGTGTGTACAGAAACTCAAAGATGAAAAAAGATTTGTTCATAATTTTCATAAGTATAGTAATAGCTGTTATGCTCGCCCAAACGGGAGCGTTGCACGCACTTCTCGAAAAAACAAAAGATTTTGGTATCCTGCAAAGTTTTGTCGCCGGGTTCTTTTTTACATCCGTATTCACCATCGCCCCGGCGATGGTTGCCATCGCCGAGTTGGCAAAAATAGAATCATTATGGATTCTTGTTCCATTCGGAGGCCTTGGGGCCGTTGTGGGCGATATGATTATTTTTCTTTTTGTACGGGAACGACTGTCAAAAGATATGACGGCTGTTATCGGAAAAATTGTCGGCCGATTTAAATATCGTGCCCTTGTCAGGTCTCTCAATTTCAAACCGCTCCGATGGATTAATCCGATACTTGGTGCTCTTATTATCGCCTCTCCTCTCCCCGATGAAATAGGTCTTGCCTTTTTAGGTTTTTCAAAAATCCGTCCCGTGATTGTTATACCGCTTGTGTTTTTGTTCAATTCATTTGGAATCCTTGCCGTTGGACTCGTCGCACAGGCATTGTAGACTTCCCGTATGGATAGAAAGGGGTTTGCAAAAGAAATCTGGCGTTATTATCGAAAGCATAAGCGGAGTTTCCCGTGGAGAAAAACGAAAAACCCTTATCGAATTCTTGTCTCCGAAGTTATGCTCCAACAAACGCAAGCGGAACGCGTCATCCCCAAATATGAACAGTTTTTAAAGGAGTTCCCAAATTTTTCCTCCCTTGCACAATCACCTCTTTCAAAGGTGCTTCGCGTCTGGAAAGGTCTTGGGTACAACCGAAGAGCACTATATCTCAAAAAAACCGCCAAGATTGTTCTGGAGCGCCATGGCGGAAAAATGCCAAGAAAAAAAGAAAGTTTGCTTTTACTGCCCGGAATCGGAGAAGCAACCGCCGGAGATATCCTTGCTTTTGCATGGAATATCCCATCGGTCGTCATAGAGACCAATATCCGGTCAGTTTTTATTCATTTTTTCTTTCTGCGTGAGCAAAGAGTTTCGGACAAAGAAATCGCTATTTTGGTAAAAGAAACATTGCCTAAAAAAAATGTACGGGAATGGTACTATGCCCTTATGGATTACGGAGCGCATCTTAAAGAAAAAGAAAATCCTTCACGACAGAGTGCACACCACACAAAACAATCCCCCTTTAAGGGCTCGAACCGCCAACTTCGCTCGGCACTTCTTCAATACATTCTTGAAAATACACCCGTCAATACAAAGAAAATATTTTCCGTTTTTTCCTCTCACCATAAAGAACAAGTAAAAAGAAACATCGAGGCAATGGCAAAGGAAAGTCTTATTCGAATCAAAAACGGAATGTGCCGGATATAATAGGAGTATGAATCTTTTCTCCCCCATTGAAACAGAGTTTCGTCTTCTCCCGCCTCAGAAAAAGGCATTAAAAAAACTGGGCATTGAAACCATTCAAGACCTTTTGTTTTATTTTCCCGTTCGCTACGGAGACACCGCCCAAGGAAAAATAATTAAAGACCTGGTCGCAGGTGATAGCGCGCTTGTGTATGGGAAAATTCTTCAGATTTCTTTACGTAAGGGGTTTAAAAGCAAAATACCCATGGCTGAAGCAAAAATAGAAGACGGAACAGGAAGTGTCAAGGCGGTGTGGTTTCATCAGCCATATATTGCAAAAATTATTCATGAAGGAGCGTTTGTAAAAATTGAAGGAAAAGTTTCCGACCGGAAAGGCGCGCTGTATTTCAGCAACCCGGAAATCGAAGAGGTCCAAACCGTACCAACAATAGTCGGCGATTCTTTGTTCGGAAAGAGTGAAAACGGAACGTTATATCCCGTCTATCGGGAGAGCCGAGGAATTTCATCACGTTGGTTTTTTCATTCAATCAGAAAAGTATTTGAGTCCGGAATTTTAAAAGAGATAGAGGATCCGATTCCGGAAGATATTTTAAAAAAATATCATCTTCCCACTCTTACAACCGCTCTCGTTTGGATTCATTCTCCCCGAAAAGAAAACGACAGTCTTGCGGCGCGGAAACGGTTCGCTTTTGAAGAGGTTTTTTTCATACAGTTACAGAAACAGCGGGACAAGAAAGAATATGAGCACTATGCCGGATTTCCGATATCAAAAAGCGGAAATGATGTGCGCTCTTTTGTAAAGCGATTGCCGTTTTCCTTAACCAACGCCCAAGAAAAAGCGGTCGAAAATATTTTTTCGGATTTCAAAAAAGATACCCCAATGAGCAGGCTTCTTGAAGGAGATGTGGGTTCGGGAAAAACCGCCGTGGCCGCAATTACTTCTTATGCCGTTGCGACAACGACGCCGCATAACCAAGATTATGGAAATTTGCAGGTCGCGTATATGGCTCCAACGGAAATTCTCGCCGAACAGCATTTCAATTCCTTTATAGAACTTTTTTCTCACCTACCCCTTTCAATCGGACTTATCACGGGCAGCGGATGCAAAAAATTTCCTTCAAAAGTAAACCCCAAAAAGCCGACAGATATCTCACGGACACAACTTTCGAAATGGGTAAAAAACGGAGAAATCGCCATGGTTATCGGGACTCATACGCTTATCCAAAAAAGCGTCGAATTCAAAAATTTGGCCTTCGTCATTATCGATGAACAGCACAGATTCGGCACGATGCAACGAAAAAATTTGCGGCATAAAAAGGACATGGTGCTCCCCCATCTCCTTTCCATGACGGCAACGCCCATTCCTCGCACACTTGCCCTTACCATATACGGGGATCTTGACCTTACACTTTTGGATGAAAACCCACCCGGGAGAAAACCGATTCAAACGGAAATCGTTTTGCCAGGCAAGAGAGATACGGCGTATGAAAAAGTGAGAGAGGAAATCGGGCATGGCAGACAGGCGTATATCATATGTCCGCGCATTGATGAACCGGATCCGACAAAAGAAATGGCAGTGATCGCAAAATCGGTTACCGAAGAAGCAAAACGCCTTAAAAAAGAAGTATTCAAAAAAGAATCGATTGCGGTTCTGCACGGCAAAATGACAAAAATCGAAAAGGAGAGCGTGATGCGTGACTTCAAGGATGGAAAAACGGATATTCTTATCGCAACATCAGTGGTTGAAGTGGGCGTCAATGTGCCGAATGCAACTGTCATACTTATTGAGGGAGCGGAACGTTTCGGACTCGCCCAACTTCACCAACTGCGCGGACGCGTTTTGCGAAGTACCCATCAAGCCTACTGTTTTGTTTTCACTGAAAACAGAAGTAAAGGAACATTTGAGCGCTTACAGGCTTTGCTCAAGGCAAGGAATGGTTTTGAACTTGCAGAATTAGATTTAGCTCAACGGGGCTCGGGCGAATTATCAGGCAGGAAACAGTGGGGGCTCTCCGACCTTGGGATGGAAGCGATACGGAATATGAAAATGGTAGAAGCCGCCCGGAATGAAGCATCATCAATTATCGACACAGACCCCGTATTAATCGCCCATCCTCTTCTCAAAAAAAGAGTGGAGAATTCAGAACAGAAAATTCATTTTGAGTAAGAGCCGCTCAACAATATTTTTTGCAAAGCACTCACCTGCTTCCAGGGGCAGGTTCGCTAAACTCGGAAAATTTTTGGCCCAAAGCCAAACCAAGCAAATTTTCCTGCGAACATTGCAAAAAATATTGTTTCGCTTTGACTAGAAGAAGTCGGAAGATTTGAAAAAACCAATTTTGAGCAGAATGGTGTATTCTGGTAGGATAACTTCCATGCACGTGTAGCTCAATGGTAGAGCCGTCGTCTTATACACGACTGGTTCCAGGTTCGAGTCCTGGCACGTGCACAAGGTAAAAATCTCCACTACTGGAGATTTTTTCGCACTTGTGCAAGACGGAGGCATGTTTTTTCTGCTGAAAAAACAGCTGAGGCGGGGTGAGAAGCGAATACGTGGAGCTTCGCAAGACCGGACTGAACGAAGATGGAGGAGGTGGGCTCGCGGGTTTTGCTAGCAAGCAAAAACCTGTGAGGTGGAAATTTTGTGAGTGTCCGACGAACAAAATATTCCTGACCACAAATCAGAACCGAGTCCTGGCACCTTCACTAAGACTGTTTCTCTTCGGTTTTACTAAAGCCTTTCTTCCCTACTTTGAGATCGGTAACATCAATCAGACCGTTGACTAATTGGGACAGCGTTTCAAGCACACCGCTTGTTTTTTCAAGGTGGGCATTCAAATCGACTTCTCTTCCCTCTTTTTTTGCTCTCTCAACCTCCTCGACATGACCTTTCGCAATCGTCAGAGGGGTACGTAAGTTGTGTTGAGCGGCAAGAATAAAATCGGTTTTTGTTTTATCCAGTTCTTCCAACTCCCTTCGAGCTTGTTTTTCAACCTCATATGCGGCACGAACTTCTTTTGTCTGCTCGGCGACTTTAGCTTCAAGATTCTGGTTTAGGTCGGCAAGCTGGTCTTTCTGTCTTACTTCGTTAACAATACTGCGCAGAGAAAAAAGACCGAACACAATACTTAAAACAAAAACCAAAACACTCGGGAACAGATTTTCTGAATTTCCAGAGAGAAATACCTGTGCGCCTAGGAGCGCCCAGATACCGAATATGAAAAGTTCCGCCGTAACAACTTTAAGGTTGAAGAGGTGAAATTTGGTGATGCTATAAAAGATACCGATAACAAATAGTGGAATGAGATATGTGCCGATAGGAAAAACATAAATACCGTAATAAAACAAATATTGCGTTCCTCCACCCAATGCGGCAACAATGCCTGACCACAGAACAAAATCAACCGGTGGACGTTTGATTTTTTCTACTTTTTGCCGCAACCACATCCATGAGGCTATACCGGCCGTAAAACAGGAAAAGAAATACGCGACATAAACATTAAAAATGATGCCGGGCGTCTGTTGTGCCCAGAAACTGACATATGGAATCGGGCCACCGCCAATAAACATAATCCGAGTATTGAAAAAGGCATCTGAAACAAAGAATGAGATGAGGACTGCTCCAAGAACATAGACCGACCATCTAATCAAACTGAAAGACTTTTTGAGAATCGGTTCGGCATAGGTAAGGGAAAAATCAAGAAAAGAAGAGGACGTAAGGATAAGACCTATTTTTGCAATTGTAAAAAATTTAAGGGCAAGAGCCGGGTCGCTTGTGACTTGGGCAAGGAAAAAGAAAAGAGCCCATTCCAGAACCCCGAATGAAAACACTGTAATTACTCGTGCACCACGATCTCGAATAGCCGCCGTAAACACAAGGAATAAGAAAATTCCACCGGCGCTCAGGACATTAAGGACAAGAGAAATGTTGTAAATAAGCGGCCAATCCATAATCTTTTATTCTACTCCTTTTTACTAAATCCTTCCCTCCCCACTTTCAAATCCGTGACATCAATGAGGCCGTTCACCAGGTTTGAAAGGGTTTCGAGCACCCCTTTGGTTTTATCCAAATATTCTTTGAGGTCAACAGTTTTGCCATCTTGAAGATGCGACTCCGTTTCCTCGACATACCCTTTGGCAATCGTGATCGGGGTGCGGAGATTGTGCTGACTTGCGAGGATAAATTCGTTTTTGGCTTCGTTTAACTTTTCAAGCTGAAGACGGGCTTCTTTTTCCACTTCATACGCTGTGCGGATTTCCTTTGTTTGTTCGTCGACTTTTTCTTTAAGGTTTTTGTTTAGGTAGTCCAGTTCGGCGTTAAGTTCGGCCAGTTTTTCCTTTTGTTTTTCCTCGCGTATTCCTGAACGGATAATCAAGATACCAATGACAACAAATGAAAGGAAAAGGATGGCATCGGAAATGTCCAATTGCCCGGTTTGGGTATTGAGCGCGATTTTTCCAAGCAAGAATATCCATAAGATTAATGTAAGAACTTCTACGGCAATGACCCTTATGTTAAAGAGACCGTGTTTAAACATGGCGTACCCCATCATCACAATCATGAAAGAAAGAACGATAATAGGGGGTATTACGGGTACTCCGTAAAAAACAAGAAAAGCAGTCGAGCCGCCAATATTGCCGAATGTTGTTCCTATAAGAACATATATGATTTGGGATTTTTTAACGGGACCAAATTGTTTAAAGTAGATAATCGGCAGTGTATATGCGGCAACAAAATATGCTACCCACAGAAAAAGAAACGGGTGGAAAAGAATTCCTCCCAGCGGCCAGTACGGAATAAAAACAGTCGGCTGCGGATTCGTGATGAAGAGAGGTGTCGGGTAAAAAACATCAAGCAAAGCGAATAAAGTAAAGACTATGTAGCCAAACCAAAGCATTTTCCGGTATTTTTTTGTTTCCCCTAACAAGACGACAATAAAATGAAAAAAGGTAATGGCAATGAAGCACACCGGAGCAAGCGTGATACGCGACCCAAGCAATGCTCCTTCCGGAGTATTTGACTGAAGTAAAAATGCGTACGTGATACTCCAGGCGGCAATAACCCAAGCAAATCGGGCATACCCCACACTTATCGGGTCTTTTCTGTTCTGCACATAGATAAAAGTGCCGAACATGAAACTTGAAAAAAAGTTAATAAGGGCAGAGAGGCTGTAGAAATTTATATGAGAAAAATCCATGTCTTTATTCTATTCCTTTTTACTGAAGCCCTCTTTGCCCACCTTGAGGTCTGTGACGTCGACGAGGCCATTAACAAGTTGCGCAAGGATATCGAGAGAGTTCTTCGTTTTGTCGACAAAGGTCTTAAGCTTTGAATTTCCAAGGCTTTCGGTTTCAATACCGATTTCGTCAACATAGCCTTTGGTAATTGTTAGTGGAGTACGAAGATTATGCTGGCTTGCTAGGATAAATTCGTTTTTGGCCTCGTTTAACTTTTCAAGGCCGACGCGGGCTTCCTTTTCCACCTCATACGCCTTACGGATTTCTTTTGTCTGCTCGGCAACTTTTTCTTTAAGGTTTTTGTTTAGATAGTCCAGTTCGGCGTTA